>DMPJ01000269.1:0-11387 GCA_003456035.1 Planktothrix sp. UBA8402 | reverse complement strand
GGGCCATAATTGATTTTAAATTCATAAACGCCCTCACCTAATGAACGATAATCTCCCCAATTTCCTAAATGAATTCGCCTTAACTTAGTTTGAATTTTCAATCTAGCTTTTCGATCCCGCAGGGAGTCTAACCACTCTGCAAACGGAACTTTACCTTCTGGTGTAACATAACGTTGAATCTCCCTAGGTTGACTTTCCATAATGATCATTATAGCGATCGCTCATCCCCAATTTTATCAAACCTGTGCGTTGTTAGGGTAAATTTTGGAATAGCATTTCTGTGTTAACAAGGGACGGGTTGATCAGGATTTATGCTAATTAATAAAGATTGTCTTGAACCCGCCCCTACAATTGGGTTATATTAGGATAATGATCAAAAATTTAAGCTCGATGACTATTACTGAATTTATTGATAAAATAGTCCAAGGAGATTGTATCGAAGTGATGAAAAACTTCGAGAATGACTGTATTGATATGGTGTTAACTTCCCCTCCTTATGATAACCTGAGAAAATATAAAGGTTTTGTCTTTCCTTTTGAAGATATTGCTAGAGAATTATACCGGGTGATTAAACCAGGGGGGGTTATGGTTTGGGTGGTTGCTGACGCCACTATTGAGGGAAGTGAAAGCGGAACTAGCTTTAAACAAGCGCTCTTTTTTAAAGAAATTGGTTTTAATCTTCATGATACCATGATCTTTAAAAAAAGAAATCCCATCCCTCAAATTTATCGACGGAGATATAGTAATGAATTTGAATATATGTTTATTTTAAGTAAAGGTCAGGTTGCTACCCATAACGCCTTAATGGTAGACTGTTTACACGCCGGATTAGAACTAAATGGCACAACCTATAAAAATTATTCAAAAGATGATCAAAAACGTTCAAAAATGGCAAAACCTGTAAAGAATCAAAAAATTAAAGGGAATATTTGGGAATATGTGGTAGGAAAAAATCTCGAAGATCAAGAAGCTAAAAATCACCCCGCACCTTTTCCCTGTGAATTAGCTCGGGATCATATTTATTCTTGGTCAAATGCTGGGGATTTAATTCTTGATCCGATGTGTGGAAGTGGGACAACTTGCAAAGTTGCTCAACAAATGGGGAGAAATTTTATCGGGATTGATATTAGTCCAGAATACTGTGAAATTGCGAGAAATCGGGTTAAAAGGGAATAGGAAATAGGCAATGGGCAAGATATAGAATCTTTAATAAACGAGATAATCTGTTCCACATTTAAACTTTATCATCCTGGTGTAGTGCGAGCGTCCTCGCTCGCTAGGTTGCATGGTTTAAATGCTTAACAGCCCATTCCCCATTACCTATTTTTAATATCTAATTCTCGGATCAATACAGGCATTCAGAACATCAATTAGAATACTCGCAACCACAACAATTGCTGCGAAAAATACAACAATTCCCTGCACTGTGGGATAGTCTCGGAAACTAATGGCTTCATATAACCGATTAGCTAATCCCGGCCAAGAAAAGGTAACTTCTGTTAAAATTGCTCCCCCTAATAAGGCTGCAAAAGTTAAACCTAAAACCGTAATTACCGGAATCATGGCATTTTTTAAAGCGTGAGCTAAAACAATTCTTAATTCGGGAATTCCTCTCGCCCTAGCCGCTTCCACATAATCCGCTTTTAAGGTTTGTTTGAGGTTAACTCGCACAATCCTTTCAAAAATACCACTTAACAATAAACCTAAGGTTAAAGAAGGTAAACAGAGGTAATAAAGTGCGACTCTCAACTGCATTAAATTTCCAGTAAACAAACTATCTAAGGTATATAAACCACTCCAACCTTCAGGAGTAGGAATTGTCACCGGAAATCGAGTGCCCAGGGGAAACCAACCCAACTGCACCGCAAAAATTAATTGCAACAACATCCCCGCCCAAAAAGGGGGAATTGCATAGGTAATAATTCCAAATAAACGGCCCCCCGTATCCCAAATCGTATCGGGATGGGACGCGGCTACAGCCCCAACAGTAATTCCCACGGCCAAAGCCACTATCATGCTAAATAAAGCTAGTTCAACCGTTGCGGGAAAATGATTTTGAATAATTTGCCAAACCGTTTCCCCGCGACTGGTCAGGGAGTTTCCTAAATCCAGATGTAGGAGTTTTCCCATATAGTCAAAATATTGTTGCGATAGGGAACCTTTTAACCCCAATTGCGATCGCAAGGCTTCTTTTGCGGCTTCCGGCGCCCGGGGGCCAAGAATCGCATCCACCGGATCACCCGGCGTCGCGCGTAACAGCAAAAAAACTACGGTGGTAATTGTCCATAGCATTAAGGGGGCTAACAGTAAACGACTAAAAACGTAATATTGTAAAGCTTTAGAACGAGACATAATCGTATAAAAATCACTTTAGACTTATAGTAAAGCCTCTGGATCAATAAACTTACAATTCGCCCCAAATAAAATATAATTTTTCTCCAGAATTACATTACTTCTTAGAAACTGTCATAATATAAAAATAGACGTAACAATTATTAAACACAATGGCGAGAGATTTAAGGGGCTTTTTAAAACTGTTAGAAGAACGGGGACAATTACGAAGGATTAAAACCTTGGTTGATCCTGACTTAGAAATTGCGGAAATTTCTAACCGAATGTTGCAATATGGTGGCCCTGGTCTATTATTTGAAAATGTCAAAGGTTCACCCTATCCCGTTGCTATCAATTTGTTAGGAACAGAACAACGGGTCTGTTGGTCAATGAAGATGGAAACTCCCCAAGAGTTAGAGGAATTGGGGAAAAAATTAGGGATGTTACAACAACCTAAACCGCCGAAAAAGATATCCCAAGCGATTGATTTTGGCAAGGTTTTATTTGATGTAGTTAAAGCTAAACCCGGGCGCAACTTTTTCCCTCCTTGTCAACAGATTATCATTCAAGGAGATGATGTTGATTTAAACCAAATTCCGATGATTCGTCCCTATCCTAAAGATGCGGGGAAAATTATTACTTTGGGATTAGTAATTACTAAAGATTGTGAAACCGGAACCCCAAACGTCGGAGTTTATCGGTTACAATTGCAATCTAAAAATACTATGACCGTGCATTGGTTATCGGTTAGAGGTGGGGCCAGACATTTACGCAAAGCGGCGGAGAAGGGAAAAAAATTAGAAATTGCGATCGCTTTAGGAGTAGATCCGTTAATTATTATGGCGGCGGCGACTCCGATTCCTGTTGATTTATCGGAATGGTTATTTGCGGGATTATATGGGGGTTCTGGTGTACAATTAGCTAAGTGTAAAACGGTTGATTTAGAAGTTCCGGCGGACTCGGAATTTGTATTAGAAGGAACCATTACCCCCGGAGAAATATTACCCGATGGGCCCTTCGGCGATCACATGGGATATTATGGCGGTGTGGAAGATTCTCCGCTAGTTAGATTTAACTGTATTACCCATCGTCAAGACCCGATTTATTTAACTACATTTAGTGGTCGTCCTCCCAAGGAAGAAGCAATGATGGCGATCGCATTAAACCGGATTTATACCCCGATTTTAAGACAGCAAGTATCGGAAATTGTAGACTTTTTCCTACCCATGGAAGCCTTAAGTTATAAAGCCGCTATTATCTCCATTGATAAAGCCTATCCGGGTCAAGCGCGGCGGGCAGCATTAGCGTTTTGGAGTGCCTTACCTCAGTTTACTTATACCAAATTTGTGATAGTCGTGGATCAGGATATTAATATTAGAGATCCGCGACAAGTGGTATGGGCAATTAGTTCAAAAGTTGACCCTTCCAGGGATGTTTTTATTCTTCCCGATACGCCTTTTGATACCTTAGATTTTGCTAGTCAAAAAATCGGATTAGGGGGAAGAATGGGGATAGATGCAACTACAAAAATACCCCCGGAAACTAATCACGAATGGGGAGAACCTTTAGAGTCAGATGTTAATACAGCCGAAATGGTAACAAAACGTTGGGAAGAATATGGATTAAATGATCTGAATTTAACTGAAGTTGATCCGAATTTATTCGGCTACGATATCAAATAAATGTAGGGTGCGTAAGCGCAGCGCACGCACCATCTAACTAATCCCAAATTCTAACTTTTCCGACTAGAAACCTGATGACTCAACTGTTCATAATCTGGACGAAACCATTGTGGTAAACGAGAAAGATCCTGAATTTGTAATTGTTCAGGGCGACAATATAATAACACTGCTAGTAGAGATTTAATTGTGTCTATTTGATTCAATCCTTGATTCATTTGAGACGCTAAGGTTTTAATGAATTGCTGTTCTGTAGCCGTTAAAATTTCTTGAGAAAATCCACTATATAATAGGGTTCGATAGACTTGACCAATTGAACTTTGATAAACAGATTCTAATTTTGTCGGTTCCAAACCTAACCAAAAATCAGCTAATTGTTGACGAATTTGACGTAAATCCTCAACGATAGAAGCATTAGACGGATCAATTTTATATAAATTCACACATCCAATTAGCCGATTTTGGAATAATTCTGTATCGGTTGAAGGTTGATTTTTTGTAACAATTGAGGGCTGTACTTTTTCCACAACTAACGGATTTTCAAATACCCGTTGATACTCTTTTAATAACCATTGAGGTAAACGAGTTTCTGCATTAGCAACTACCATTTTTCCAGGGGGATAATATAACATCAAGACCATTAAATGATTTAAAGAATCAGACTGTTTGAGTCCAATAGCTTGTTGAGTAATCTGGTTAACAAATTGTTCTTCTTCTGCGGTTAATAGTTCCCGTTGAATACCTCGATTTAAGAGAATTTGATATCCCTTTCCTAAATCAGTTGTATACATTCGTTCTAAATGTTCTGGGGCAATTTTTAACCAATGTTCCACCATAATTTTCCGAATAGAACGCAACTGATTAACAATAAGTTGATTATTACGTTCTAATTCATAATGATTAATATGAGTTACCAAAGCCGATAAATACTGTTGGATTATTTCTCGACTATTGAGTTGAATAGATTGTTGATTGGGTTGATTTTGTTGCCAATTTTGGAATAACTTTTGGAAAATTATACCCATTTTATTCGAGTAGGTGCGACTATCCAAAAATTCAGGATTCTGCTGCATTTTTTGTTGAATTTCTTGGCGTTTTTGTTGTCGAAGTTGGGGGGTATTGGCGAGGGCTGTGGCTAAATTAATATAGGATTCTTCACTATTAGCAATTAAATCAGGAATAGAGAGCGATCGCAACAAAGAAGCCGCCATCAAGGAACGGAATGAACCAATATCTCGGACGACAAAAACCTCTCCCGCTTGCGATGTGGTGGGGGAAAAATTAGGAATCACATCCCCATCTCTAACCACAGGAACTAAACCCACTTCTAAGGGATCAACTAAAGAATTTACCCCGGAAAAAGGGTAGGAATCTAAATAAATATCCGCTAATTTCAAGTATTCTTTAATATCGCTGCGACTACCTTGGGGTTTAATTAGAATTAAACGACTCGGATCAACACCATATTCCGCTAAAACGGCTTTAAAATTATTAATCCAGGGAAGTGCCCGATATTGGGATGCCCAATTGGGGTTAAAGGGATATAAAACTAATACAGAATTAGGAACTTTTGCTAATAGTTTAGCCCAGGTTTCTCGTAATTCAGGAATAATTTTATAGAAATTAGCACCAGAGATAAAAACAACCGTTTGCTCAGAAATTCCCAAACTAGAACGAGTTGGAATTACTTGAGGTGGTTCCGGGGGAGTTGCATAATAACTAAAACAGTGCGCCGTACCTTCTAAAAGAATTAATTTTTCCCGATATTGGGCTTGGGGATTCTGTTTTATTTCCGTTAAATTTCCCGAAATATAGTAATCAATATTCCGCATTCCTGTAGTTACGCAGGATGATGTTGATGTGACTTGAATGCGGGCTAAACGATGTAATGCTAATAGCGTAATCCCGTGATTAACGGCCGTTACATTGGTTCCAATTAACAAAATATCTAAATCATCATTACGGATTAATTTAACCTGTTCTGAGATGTTTTTAGGCAGTTTTACAAGACGTTCTGCCCGACTTTGACAATACTTTTCTAGGGGATGATTATTCGATTGTAGAGTATATAAAATTACCTCAAATTTACTGGAATCTAAATACTCAAAAACAGGTAAAGTTGAGTAGGTTTCGGTTTGAGGCAAAAAATGGTTACTAAGAATTCCCAAACGAATTTTCTGGCGAGTTGTTGAACGTTCAGGAAACTGATAATCTAAGGAATAACCGGAACTTTTTATGGCAAATTCCATAATTTCTGCCCGTTTAATATAAATTTCTTTGAGATTAGCGGTATTAAAATACAAGGGAATAAAGTTAGCAATTTGGGTGAATTTCCAGGCTAATTCTTTCCAAATCGGAAACTCAGGATCACTGATAAACCGCCCATGAGTATAGTGAATCCAATTTTCCAAATAACAATAATAGAGTTCAGCTTCTCCTAGTTCTTGAAAAAACTGAGGGACTGCTAACATAAATTCAAAATATTCTGATAAAAACCATTTAGGAATAGGGGCTTGAATATACCAATTAGGCGATAACTGGTAGGGATAGCCATACAATATAATTGCTAATAAATGCTGTATTCCTTTCGGTTGATTTAATCCCGTTTTGAGATAGCCAAACCAATCTTGAACTTGAGCTTTTTCTTGAGGTGTTAAGGCTTCATTTTTTAGACCACTATTGAGTAGAATTTTATGAGCTTGACCAATTTCTCCTCCATAGGTTTTTTCTAAATTTTCTGATTCTAACCCTAACCAATATTGAGCCACAATTTGCCGAATTTGACGCAAGGGACTGAGAATTGAGCTTGGGTTATTTGTGGTTTTGTATTCTTCAGTTAAACGGGAAACTTCCGCCAGAATTTGAGCCGGAGTTAAGGTTTTGATTTGAGCTTTGGGTTGTTGAGGACTAAATAACTCAATAATAGCTTGTTTAACAACATCAGATTGACTACACTTTAAGGCTTCTTGAATTTGGGCAATTACGGCTTTAGCATCCCCATTAACTAATAGTTGTTGAGCGGTATTAATGGCATACAAACCATAATGTTCTCGGGCTTTATTTGATAAATTAAGGGCCAAATTTTCAGGTAAATAGGATTGAGATATTTTAATGGATTTTAAAGTATCTGAAATATTTGCACCCATTGAAATTAACCGAGAACTTTCTGAGGTTGAATGTAAACGATAACAGGCTAAAGCTTGGGGTTCATAAGCAACAGGATAATAGGCGGAAATTCGTTTCCACATTTCCCAGTCGGCGGCGGAACCTGCATTATCAGAAAATCCTCCTAATGTTTCATAAACGCTGCGTTTAACTACCATAGCAGCAAATTGAATACGCTGCATCACAGCAATGCGTTCTAACCAATTAGAAATAATCCCATTTGTTTCCTGTTCCAAAGCAGAAAGGGAGCGTTGTTTTCCCTGTTCATCAATATAATAATGGCGACAAAATCCCGCCCCGGCGGTGGGTTCTTTTTCTAATAGTTCTCGCATCCGAGTATAAAATCCAGGGAGGACTAAATCATCCTGATGTAGAAGATGAATCCATTGTCCCTTAGCCCGTTTAATACAATCATTCCAGTTAGGAATTAACCCTAAATTTTGCGGTTGTCGATAGAATTGAACTCGATTTTTACCAATATTTTTAACAAGAGTTTCAATTTCTGGATTAGTTGAACAATCATCAACAACAATAATCTCCATTTCTTCAGAACTCGGTGCTTGAGTCAGAACACTATTTAACACCTGTTCGATATATTTCTCCCCGTTATAACTAGGAATAATCACCGACCAAAAAGGTCGAGGTTGAGCGGAAAAAACCGGATCAATTTGAGGTGGATTAACTTGACTAAGTTTAGATAAATCAATATAAAGTTGAGACTCATCAATTTTTTCCATTCCCTCGCCTTTGAGTTGAATTTGCTCATCACAAGTTTCTATGACTTGGGGTGATAATGTTTTCATAAATTGAAATCGGGTGGCGGGGTCAGAAAAACGGTTCCAAATTCTTAATAAATTAGTTTGTACTGTTTGTTGATAGGTTCCCAATTCAACTACAGAGTTTAATAATTCCGTGATTAATTTGATATAAAAGGGTAGATGAAACTGTGATAAAACTTGATTTGCTAAATCACAGGATAAATTATTCACTAAAATTTGATAGTTTTGATCAGTTAGTTGAATTTGAGCATGATTCAAAAATTGAGCTAATTTTTCCCGGGAGGAGGTATATCTTTTAAAGATTAATATTTCTTCTTCCCGACTTAAATCTTGTTGATGACTTAAGGAATGTTCTGATAAATTTAAAGTCCCTAATATTTCGGGAATAAAATGGAATTCTCCCGCATTAGCAATTCTAATATAAAAGTCTTGATCTCCTCGAACTTTTAAGGTTTGATCAAATAATCCGTAATTATTATGTAGAGATTTTCGCCACATCGGTTGAGAACCTACTTGGGCGGAAAATAATAATTTAAAACGACAAAATTCCGGCCATTTCCAGTGAGGTTTGCCATTTAATTGCTCTAAATTAACACTTTCTCCCGGTGATACCGCTTGCTGATCGGCGTGTACTAATATAACTTCTAAATGTTCATCTAAATAGTTAGATAACCTTTCTAAAGCATTTAATTTGAGACGATCATCGGTATTTTGATTGGTGATATATTCACCCCGTGCGATCGCAATTCCCCGGTTCCAGGCTTGATAAATCGGTTCCCTTGCTTCAGTTTTAATATAAATAATAAAGTCAGGATATTGTTTTTTAAACTCTAAAATAATATCTCTTTCATTTTCCTGAGAACCGGAATCGACAACAATAATCTCTAATTTTCCTTGTTTAAATAAAGTTTGATTAACTAAATTTTCTAACCTTCCCAACATCATTGATGCGGAATTATAGGTAGAAATAATTGCAGATACTTTGATTTGAGGTTGATTTAATACTTGTTGTTTTAAGGCTAAAACTTGATGATCTTCTAACACTATCACAGAGGGAGATGGTTGATCAGAAGGATATTTTCCTTGCTCAATTAATTGTAATTCCTCTTGAACAATTTGCTTAACTTCTTGAAAATATTGCTCTCGATAAATTTTAGAACGTTGAGTATCATAAGTACGAAACCCACCAATTAAACTTCTTAATAAATACAAAGGAGCATAACGAGAAAAGCGTAACCACAGTTCAAAATCTCCCGCTAAATTGAGATTTGTTTGTAATTTAGATCCGGCTTTTTCCCAGAGCGATCGCGTCCAAAATGTACTTTCTTGTTGAATCCAAGTGTGTTGTAATTGTTGATATTGTTCCACCCATTGTTTATCCAAAAGCATTTTTCTTGACCATAAAGGCGTCTGCATTTGACTATGAATATGTTTTCCATTTATATCCCATTCCGTCGGAATTCCCATTACCCATTCCACCTGTTTATTTTGCTTAAATGTCGCCGCCAGTTTATAAAAAGCATCGGGATGATATTTGTCATCGGAATTTAACCATCCCATAATTTCACCCGTTGTTTTTTGAAATCCAGTATTAACCGCCGCATAATGACCGCCATCCGCTTGACTTTGCCAATAGGTTAAATATTTATCATATTTTTTAATAATTTCAACGGAATTATCCTTACTTCCCCCATCCATAATTATGTATTCTAAGTTAGGATAATTTTGACTCAAAATCGAATCAATACACTCCTCTAAAAATTCACCTTGATTTAAGGAAGGAGTAACAATAGAAATTTTAGGTAAAGATGAAGAAACAATCAATTGAGGAGATACAGATCTGACATTTGTGGCGGATTTTTGCCAGAGAATATTATAGGAAATCGGTTGACCAAATTCTTGATAGGATTTTTGGGTTGTGGGTTGCCAAAACTGACGATAAGCTATTTCTGACATTCCATATAAATCAGGATCAAGTTTAATTTGGTCAAAATCAATCATGGAATTTAAGGTTTTTTGGGTCTTAAATAAATAGGGTAAAAATTGATTTGTCCAAACTTCTGCGGGTCTAATTACAACATCAAAACAATGTAAGGAAAAACCCAAGGGTTTTAAAATTCGATCAATATCTTGGGTAATTTTATCAAAAGTTGTTTGATTTTCGGAAATATGTTCTAGGGTAGAAATACTAAAAACACAATCAAAATATTGATTAGGAAGTTCAGAGTTAAAGTTGCCAATATAATCTAAAACAATACGGGAGTTTTCTGAATTATTAATCTGATTTGGGCCATTTCCTACCCCTTCAAATTTGTCTAAATTCCAGCATTCATAATCTTGTTTTAAAGCTTGCAATACTCTGGAATTTCCCCCACCAATTTCTAATAATTTTGAACCTTTGGGTAAATTTTGGGTAATGAAATTATAGATTAATAAATCTTGATAAACTTTTAGATCACAAGCCTCGGAATTAATATTGCTGTAAGCTCCAAAGCGTTGAAATTGATTAAAATNNATATAGGCTTTAAACCGTTGAAATTGATTAAAATGACTGCGTTTGGAATAGGTAAAATCTTGAAAATCAAGCTGTTTTTTTTCTGCTTTTAAGTTTTGCATAGTTTTGATTAAAGTCTGTTGAATAATATCAGCCATTTTTGACCATGAATATTGAGAAGATTGTTGTAAACCCGCTTGAATTAACGGTTGATAAATTTCAGGTTTTTGAATTTGTTCTAATGCTTGTAGCATTTCTAAAACCTGATCTTCATTAACATAATAAGCCGCTGTTTTAGCAATTTCTGGAATTGAACCTTTTCGACAGGTAATTACCGGACAACCACAAGCCATCGCCTCTATAATAGGCATTCCAAACCCTTCATATTTAGAAGGATAAACTAATGCAGTTGCGCCGGAATACGCCTGTTTTAATTCTTGATCATCCAGTTGCAATAAATGAATTCTAAACCGTTGAATATAGGGATAAAATTCAGCTTCTAAAGTTGGTTCTCCTCCCACACAAACAATTTCAAAATCCTGATTATTTTTGAGTTGAGTTAGGGCTTTAAAAAACAATAAAGTGTTTTTATATCCTCCCGCGCCCAAACGTTGACCGACTAAAATAAAATAGGGTTTATTGATGCTATTTTTGAATTTAAACTGTTGAATAGCTTCTGGTGTTGCGGGGGGAAATACAGCCGGAACTCCACAATGGGCGACGGTAATTTGATTTTTATTAATCTTAGGGAAAAAGTGAACTAAATCTTGGGCTGTGTTTGCAGAAATAGTAATATAAGCCGATGCGTGTTCAATTTCATGATGTTTTTCTCGCCACATAGGAATAGTTAAATCCAGCCCTAACTGTTCTGGAATCATATCATATCCCATAAAAACTGATGGTGTTGTTAGGGGAGTGGTATAATAGGTGGAAATAAAC
>DMPJ01000566.1:2698-2939 GCA_003456035.1 Planktothrix sp. UBA8402 | reverse complement strand
TGTCTTTTCAGCTAACCCGATTCCTGGGAATACAATTGCAGTGGTGAATACCATTGATAAATTGATGATGCAGGGAGCAAATGTGATTTATGGACGGGAAAAAGGGATTCATGTTTCCGGTCATGGATGTCAGGAAGATCAGAAGTTAATGTTAGCTTTAACTCGTCCGAAATTCTTTGTTCCTGTGCATGGAGAACACCGGATGTTAGTTCAACACCAAAAGACGGCCCAAAGTATGGGT
>DMPJ01000566.1:2097-2654 GCA_003456035.1 Planktothrix sp. UBA8402 | reverse complement strand
AACCTGTGGATGCCTCTCGCTCTGGGGTGGTTAAAGATGAAACCATGAAGGAACGGCGTCAGTTAGCCGAAGAAGGGATAGTTACAATGGCGGTAGCTATTGGAACCGATGGTAAGTTATTAGCACGGCCTGAGATTCATTTAAAAGGGGTTGTAAATAGCGTTAATCAGGCTTCTTTACAAGAACAATTAACCCAAACTATCGAAACAGTTTTAAGTGAACGTTGGACAGAATTTGCCCGCACTTTTGATACAGAAACTAAAGAAGTTGATTGGGAAGGGTTGAAAGTTCAAGTGGAACGCTCGATTCAGCGTGTCCTGCGCCGTGAAATTGCTAGTAACCCGTTGTTGGTTTTATTAGTTCAAATTGNNGAAGAAGAACCTGCTACAAAACTAACAGGTCGCCGTCGTCCTCGCAGCACTGCAAGAGTGGCTTCTTAGGCTAAGAAAAACTTGATAAACCAAACCCGGTGACTTTCGAGAAACCGGGTTTGTTATATTAATAAACCATGATTAACCCTCGCTCCAAAACAATCAAAAAAACCAGACAAATTCCCC
>DMPJ01000566.1:0-2074 GCA_003456035.1 Planktothrix sp. UBA8402 | reverse complement strand
ACAAAAAGCGGTAGAAGATATGGCAGATCAGTTAATGAATCAGGCAACCAATAGAGTACAGGATCACCTCAATATATCCCTACAAACTTCACAGCAAACCATAGCGGTTAATTATCGTGCCACGAAAGGAGGTCGCCTGAATATCAAGGACTTTGAGTTAATCCGTCGGCACTTATGGGAACAGATTAATTTAGCTCCAAGATTGGCGATCACCTCATATATTAATGAGCAGGGAAAACAAATTGGTTATGGACGGATAATCAACCAAGAATTTGTTGAATTAGCCCAAAAACTAACGGCGGAAAAAAATATCGAGATTGGCACACTTTTCTTATATGAAGTGAGTTCTACAGAGAAAAAAATCCAGAATCAATATTTGGTTAATCAAGAGGGTAAGCGTCGCAAACATACTTATTCAGTGCCTATTGATTTTATGGTAGCACCTTGGTATCTACAGGCTAAAGCCGTTAAAAAACAAACTTGGTCAAAAATTAATGTTTCCAAAATTGCCCCATCATTGACTATCAATGCCGTATTTCCTATTTTCGATGGGGGTGGAAAATTTCAAGGTGTTTTTAACTCTAGTTTAATGTTGTCGGATATTAGCACTTTTTTAAGTCAATTACAATTCTCGCCATTTGGACAAAGCTTTATCATAGAGCGCTCTGGTGATCTCGTCGCCACATCAACATTGGAGCGTCCTTTTGTAAATCTGATCAATAAACCGCTTGCTCGTTTACCTGCGACTGAAAGTCAGAATGGCTGGACAAAGGCGATCACGATTCAACTGAAACGGCAATACCGAGATTTAGGCAAAATTAAAACGGATTTACACTTTCAAGTCCCTGTTAAGGGAAACACACTCTTTACCCAAGTTGTACCTTATCAAGATCAATATGGTTTAGATTGGCTGCTGGTGACGGCGATCCCCCAGTCCGACTTTATGGGAAAAATTAATGCCAACACCAAAATCACAATTTTACTTTGTTTATTGACTTTAGGAATTGCTACGGGATTAGGAATTATTGCCTCAAATTTAATTACTAGACCGATTAAAAAATTAAGTCAAGCGAGTCGGGCGATCGCTGAGGGTGAATTAAGTCAAGTTATAGAAGTCCAAGGGGTTTCTGAACTAGAAACTTTAGCTGATTCTTTTAATCAGATGGCGAGTCAGTTACAAACCTATTTTGAAACTTTAGAACATCGGGTCAATGAACGCACGGTGGAGCTAGTAATTGCTAAGGAAAAAGCCGAAGTTGCTAATCAAGCCAAAAGTTCTTTTATTGCTAATATGAGCCATGAATTGCGATCGCCCTTAAATGCTATTATCGGCTTTTCTCAAGTCATGTTAAGAAGCCCTGATCTCCCCCTGAAACAATCTGAAAATGCCGGAATTATTTATCGGAGTGGTGATTATCTATTAACCCTAATTAATAATGTTTTAGATTTATCGAAAATCGAAGCCGGAAAAACTACATTAAATCCGACTAATTTTGACCTGTATCGGTTATTAGATGATTTAGAAGATATGCTAGATTTACAAGCCAGTAATGCCGGATTAAGATTAATCTTTCAACGAAGTGAAACCGTCCCTCAGTATATCTGTACCGATGCCGTTAAATTGCGTCAGGTGTTAATTAATTTACTCAGTAATGGGATTAAATTTACTTCTCAAGGGGGAATTAGCTTAACCGTTTTTCAGGAAGAAGAAGAAGAAGACTCAACGGACGTTATTAGCTTAAATTTTAAAATCCGCGATACCGGAGTGGGAATTTCCGAGGCGGAATTACCGAAACTATTTGAAGCCTTTAGCCAAGCCCAAGCCGGGAAAGAATCCCAAGAAGGGACAGGTTTAGGCTTAACCATTAGTCGGAGATTTGTGCAGTTGATGGGAGGAAATATTATTGTAGAAAGTCAACTCGGTCAAGGGACAACCTTTTCCTTTCAAATTCAAGCTAAACCCGGTCAAAATATTAATAATCAACCGATAAAAACTCGACAAAAAGTATTAGGATTAGCTCCCAATCAACCTACTTATAAAATTCTGACGGTTGATGATAAAGAAATTAATTGT
>DMPJ01000277.1 GCA_003456035.1 Planktothrix sp. UBA8402 | reverse complement strand
AAACCAGATTGGTGTCCTGATTCCTTTTTATCTCGGATGTATACTTGCCATTTCGGAGTTTATCGCCGGGAAATTATTAACGAAATTGGAGGTTTTAGAACCGGATATGAAGGTAGTCAAGATTATGATTTAGTCTTGAGATTTACTGAAAAAACCGATAATATTTTTCATATTCCTAAAATACTCTATCACTGGCGGATTCATAGCAGTTCTGCCGCCGGAGGAACTGATGCAAAACCCTATGCTTATGAAGCTGCAAAACGGGCGTTACAAGATGCAATTAACCGCAGGGGAGAACCAGGAATTGTTAAAGATGTGCCGATTTATTTAGGACACTATCAAATCCGCTATAAAATTTTAGACTATAAGCGGGTGAGTATTATTATTCCGACTAAAGATTTAGGAAAAATCTTAAATCGCTGTTTGGAATCTATTTTTACCCTGAGCATTTATCCTGATTATGAAGTTATTGTCATTGATAATGGCAGTACAGAATCAGAAACCCAGGAAATTTTAGAGAAATGGCAAGAAAAAGAACCGAATCGGTTTAGATATTATGCTTTAGATATTCCTTTCAATTTTTCTAAGATTAATAACTATGCCGTTAGTAAAGCCACAGGGGATTATTTGCTATTCTTAAACAATGATACCGAAGTGATTTATCCTGATTGGATTGATGCGATGGTAGAACAGGCCCAACGGCCTTCTATTGGTGCGGTGGGTGCGTTATTAAGGTATCCTGATAAAATCGTTCAACACGCTGGCGTTGTGGTGGGAATTGGTCATTTTGCCGCCCATAGTCACCGCCTGGCATCGGAAACAGACCCCGGATATTATGGTCAAATTATTTCTATTAGTAATTATTCGGCGGTGACAGCGGCTTGTTTGATGTGTCGGCGAGAAATATTTACACAAGTGGGAGGATTTGATGAACAGTTAGCAGTGGCTTATAATGATGTTGATTTCTGCTTAAAAATAGTTGAACAAGGCTATCGGAATATTTATTTACCTCACGTTGTTTTATATCATTATGAATCCAAAAGTCGAGGTTATGATACAACTCCAGATAAGTTAAAACGATTTATGCAGGAAGTGATAATTACACGACAAAAATGGCAACGTTATATTGATCACGATCCCTGTTATAATCCTAATTTAACGTTGTCCGCATCGGATTATAGTTTAAGGCAATTTGCTGAAGTAGAAATTAGTAAGATTGCCTTAGATTTTGATCATAACAAATTACAAGATTGTTCAATTGATCAACCAGAAATTGGAACTTATTATGGAATTAGTCAAATTTGTTTTAAAGGTTGGGTACTGGGAAAACAGGAGAAAATAACCGCCGTTCAAATTATTGGGAATCATGGCCAAGTAATTAAGGAAATTCCGACTAACTTTTCCCGTCCTGATGTTCGTTTACTACATCCCGAAAACTCAAATTCAGAGTTTTGTGGATTTTGTGAAACAATTGAACTCAGAAACTTGTCTGGACAAACAGAATTGTTATTCCAGGCTGTTCTAAAAGAGGGAACTTATGCTAAATTTGCAAAAGTAAAACTCAAAATCAACCATTAAATGTAGGGTGCGTAAGCGAAAGCGCACGCACCAAAACTCAAAATCAACCATTAAATGTAGGGTGCGTAAGCGAAAGCGCACGCACCAAAACAGATTTGACAGATCATCTAATAAATTACTTAATTTACATTAGGAATATTCAGGAAAAATCAACAATGCTATCTAAACCCAACAACTTCAAAACAGCTACAAATTTACTAGAAGAAGCTAATGAACTGAAACAATCCGGTCAGTTACAATCTGCCATTATTGCTTATCGTAGAGCAGCACAATTAAGCCCTAATTTTCATTGGGTTTACCATAATTTAGGAGAAGCATTAGCAGAAAATAATCAACTATTAGAGTCAATGCAAGCATTTCAGCGTGCTATTGAATTAAATCCTAAGTCAGCTTGGTCACATTATCAATTAGCAGAAGTTTTATTAAAATTAGGTAATTTACCCGATACAATTAAGGCGTTAAAATGTGCGATCGCTATTAATCCTAATGCTACTGAATTTTATAATAGTTTAGGGCAAGCTCTATTCAAACAAGGAGAATTAGAGCCAGCAATTAGTTACTATCAAAAAGCTCTGGAACTTAATTCAGAAGATGCAATTTCCTATCAATATTTAGGAGAAGCATTAGCTCAACAGGGTCAACTGGATGAAGCCATAGATTCTTGTCGAAAAGCGATTGATCTGAATCCCAATTTAGGAGATGCTTATCAAATATTAGGAACATTATTAGTCAAAAAACAATTATTTCAGGAAGCTCTAAAGGTATTATTAGAAGCCATAGAATTTAATCCTAAATCACCAGAAATTTATCATGCACTAGGAGATATTTATGTTTATTTTAAACAGTGGAATCAAGCTATTAACGCTTATTCCCAAGCAATTCAAATTAAACCCAATGCAGCGATATTTTATCACTGTTTAGGTAATGTTTTTGCTCAACTAAATCAATGGGACAATGCAGTTTCTGCTTATTCTCAAGCAATTGTATTAAATCCTGAATCAGCAGATTGTCATCAGAGTTTTGCTGAAGTTTTAGCTAAATTAGAACGATGGGACGCTGCGATCGCTTCCTATACAAAAGCATTAGAATTCAACCCTAATTTAACCAATATTTATCCTCGGTTAGCGGATGCTTTAAAACACCGAGAAACCCCAGGCGATTTACAAAAAGCAAATCAATATTATCAAAAATCTATTGAATTTGATAGTGAAGATATTGAAGTATATCAAAACCTGTTAAAATCCCAGCCCGACAACCTAGATTTATGTTGGGAATACGCTAATTTATTATGGAGTAAAAATCAGCGAGAACAGGCGATGATTTACTACCAGAAAGTCAGGGAGTCCAATCCTCAAAATTTTGAATGGTTAGCAAAGTTAGGAGAAGTATTTTTGAGAACCAATAAGTTTGAGGAGGCGATCGCTATTTACAATAAAGCTTTAGAAATTAATCCCAATTCATCGGATATTTACCATAGTTTAGGAGAACCCTTGGAAAAAATAGGGGAACTAGAAGCAGCAGCAAAAAGCTATCAAAAAGCCATTGAATTAAACCCTGACTTTCATGGTTCCCATCACAATTTAGGAGATATTCGACAACGCCAAAACCAATTTGATCAATCCGTTTCAGCTTATCAAAAAGCCATCGAATTAAATTCAGAGTTTTACTGGTCTTATCATAATTTAGGTGATACTTTAGAGAAACAAGGTAATGCAGAAGAAGCGATCGCAACTTACCGCAAATGCTTAGAAATCAACCCCAATTTTGGTTGGTCACACTGTAACTTAGCAACCGCTTTAGCTAAACAAGGTAAAATAGAAGATGCTCTACATCATTATCGACGTGCTTCCGAACTTGATCCCGTATTAGGAATTGATTTTAATGGTTTAAAAGATGTGCTTTTAGAGAAAATTTTAGTTGAGGATTATATGTATAAACTCTGGAGAGATAAGAACTTTCCCAGAACAGCAGATTTAATCAAAATGGCAGAAACAATAGAATTATTCCGGTATAAACCCGTATTTAGCGTGATTATGCCTGTTTATAATACCTCAGAAGAATTTCTCCGAGAAGCTATAGAATCTGTGATTAATCAAATTTATCCCTACTGGGAATTTTGTATTGCGGATGACGCTTCTCCCTCTCCCCATGTTAAAGCTATTTTAGAAGAATATAAAGCCAAAGATTCCCGAATAAAAGTTATTTATAGAACAGAAAATGGTCATATTTCTGCATCCTCCAACTCAGCATTAGAATTAGCAACCGGAGAATTTATTACCCTATTAGATCATGATGATGAAATAACTCCTGATGGGTTATATGAAGTGGCTTTATTATTAAATCGGAATCCTGATTTAGATATGATTTATTCCGATGAAGATAAAATTAGTCCCAATGGTAACTTAATTAATCCTTACTTCAAACCAGAATGGTGTCCTGAATCATTTTTGTCTCGGATGTACACCTGCCATTTAGGAACCTACCGACGTTCTATTATAGAAGAAATTGGGGGTTTCAGAATCGGATATGAAGGTGCTCAAGATTATGATTTAGTCTTGAGATTTAC
>DMPJ01000461.1:240-5110 GCA_003456035.1 Planktothrix sp. UBA8402 | reverse complement strand
TATCGAGGATTAGCCGCAACAGTAGACTGTAACTCTCGGTATGTGTATCTTGACCCCTACGAAGGGGCGAACTTAACGGTGGCCGAAGCTGCCCGGAATTTAAGCTGTGTGGGGGCCGAACCGATTGCGGTGACGGATAACCTGAATTTTGGTAGCCCGGAAAAACCGATTGGATATTGGCAGTTAGCGGAATCCTGTCGGGGAATTTCCGATGGCTGTAAGGCGTTGAATACTCCGGTGACGGGGGGGAATGTGTCCCTGTACAATGAAACCCTAGATGCGGATGGAAATCCTGAATCCATTTATCCGACCCCGGTGGTGGGTATGGTGGGGTTAATTGCGGATTTAACCAAAGTTTGTGGCCAAGGTTGGCAAAGTTCGGGGGATTTAATCTATCTTTTGGGGGATGACAAAACCTTACCGACCTTGGGCGCGTCGGAATATCTGGCGGTGTTGCATGGCACAATTGCGGGTAAGCCTCCGAGGGTGGATTTTGAGTTAGAACAAAAGGTACAAACTGCCTGTCGGGAAGGTATTCGTCAAGGGTGGATTAAATCGGCCCATGATTGTGCAGAGGGTGGGTTAGCGGTGGCGCTGGCCGAATCTTGTATTAGTGGGAAAAAAGGGGCAAAGGTTAAGCTGGGTTTAAGTTCCACTGCTGCGGTGCGTTGGGATAATATTCTATTTGGAGAAGGTGGAGGACGAATTCTGGTTTCGGTGCATCCTGAATATCAGTTGGTTTGGGAAGGGTTTTTACAACAACAGTTGGGGGAAGAAAGCGATATCTGGCAAAACTTGGGTTTTGTGGGTTCGGGGTCTGAACCTTTGAGGATTTTAGCTGATGATCAGGGTTTAATTGAGGTTGATCTTGGGGAAATGGGCGATCGCTATTTTAATGCGATTGAACGGCGGTTGAATGGCCAGGCCTAATTTAACCACAAAGACACCAAGATACAAAGAAGACTTAAGAGGTGGGTTTTGTTGCGATTTCAGGTAAAAGGGGATAAGATTAAGAGAATATTAACTTTTAAATCAATTCCACCATCTGACTTTGCCAATCAGGAGCAAAACCATAACATGATTCCAAACGATTCCCTTGATACCCAGTCTGCCCAGGTTGATCGCGAGCGACCTGATAAACCGGAAGAAGCCTGTGGCGTTTTTGGGGTTTATGCTCCAGGGGGGGATGTGGCTAAACTGACTTATTTTGGTCTGTACGCGCTGCAACACCGAGGCCAAGAATCCGCCGGAATTGCCACTTTTGATGGCGACAAGGTGCATTTGCATAAGGATATGGGGTTAGTCTCCCAGGTCTTTAATGAGAATATTTTAAATGAGTTAACTGGGGATCTGGCTGTCGGTCATACCCGCTATTCGACGACGGGATCGAGCCGTCGGGTGAATGCTCAACCGGCGGTGGTTTCAACTCGTTTGGGTTCCCTAGCCTTAGCACATAATGGTAATTTAGTCAATACTGGCGAATTGCGTGAAGAATTAACCCGGCGGAAATGTGATTTTCTGACCACCACCGATAGCGAAATGATTGCTTTAGCGATCGCTTCGGAAGTCAATAATGATAAAGACTGGTTAGAAGGGGCGTTAAGAGCCTTTACTCTGTGTCAGGGGGCCTATAGTTTAGTGATTGGGACTCCTAAAGGGATGATGGGAGTTCGTGACCCGAATGGGATTAGACCGTTAGTGATTGGAATTTTACCCAGCACCCCCCAACGGTATGTTTTGGCGTCGGAAACCTGTGGATTAGATATTATTGGGGCGGAATATCTGCGGGATGTGGAACCGGGGGAATTGGTTTGGATCACGGAGGAAGGGATGTCATCTTTCCACTGGAGTCAGAAACCCGCGCGGAAATTATGTGTATTTGAGATGATTTATTTTGCCCGTCCTGATAGTGTGATGTGTGGCGAAAGTCTCTATAGTTATCGCTTGGAAATCGGACGGATTTTAGCTAGAGAATCCTTTATTGATGCGGATATTGTGATCGGTGTTCCTGATTCTGGAATTCCGGCGGCAATTGGATATTCTCAAGGGTCTGGGATTCCTTTTGCTGAGGGATTAATTAAAAACCGTTATGTGGGCCGGACGTTTATCCAACCGACTCAAAGTATGCGGGAGTCGGGAATTCGGATGAAGTTAAACCCGTTAAAGGATGTTTTGGAAGGTAAACGGGTGATTATTGTGGATGATTCGATTGTCCGAGGGACTACGAGTCGCAAAATTGTGAAGGCGCTGCGGGATGCGGGTGCTAAGGAAGTTCACATGAGAATTTCTTCTCCTCCGGTGACCCATCCTTGTTTTTATGGTATTGATACTGATAGTCAGGATCAATTGATTGCGGCAACAAAATCAGTGGAAGAAATTCGTCAACAAATTGAGGTTGATTCTTTAGCTTATTTGAGTTGGGAAGGAATGTTAATCGCCACCCGGGAAGACACTAATACTTTCTGTTCGGCGTGTTTTACGGGGAATTATCCGATTGATATTCCTGAAAAGGTGAAACGCTCTAAATTGATATTGGAGAAATCGGTAACGGTTTAACTTCTGAAATATAACTAATAAACCCAACCAAGGAAACCGGATTTCTGACCCAAGAAACCCGGTTTCTACAAAGACACAAAGAATAGGATGCAACCGAAGTTACAGATCACTTAATTCGGCAAATAATGTAGATAAAATTTGATTAGAAAGTAAGAAACCATCGGGATCTGTGAATCGCACAAACCCTTGATTTAATTCGGGTTGAACAATTTTATAAATTTGGTGTTTGATATCTAAAAATTGAACTAATCCTTGCTGATGAAAGGGTATTAATATGGTTAATATTTGGGCTAGGGTTTCGGGGCTAAATTGTTGTGATAGATATTCTAAATTAAGTCCTTCTGCTAACCGGAATCCTAACATTAATGTTTCTAATAGTCTTTCTTGGGTTGTATCGACAAATTCGGCAATATCATAAAAATAATTACCATTAACCCAAGCATAATATTCTTGTCGTTTTCGAGGTCGAGTTAAGCGATAACCCTGAAGATAACTTGCCGCCCCCATGCCAAAACCATAATAGGGTTGTTTTTTCCAGTAGACTAAATTATGTTGACATTGAAATCCGGGTTTGGCGTAGTTAGAAATTTCATAATGTTCATATCCAGCTTGTGTTAAGAGTTGTTGAGCTAAACGATACATTTGGGCGGTGGTTTCTTCCGTTGGTAAGGGAGATTCACCAGGAGTATAATATCGAGAAAAGGGCGTTTTATCTTCGACTATTAGGTCGTAAATTGAGATGTGATTGGGGTTAATTTTTAATAGGGTTTTTAAGGAATATTCCCAATCTTCTAAGGTTTGTTCGGGTAAACCGGAAATTAAATCTAAACTCCAGTTTTGAATTCCAGTTTTTTCAATAATATTAACTGCTGAAAAAATCTCATCAACGGTATGCGATCGCCCGGCTAATTGTAAGAGTTTATCCTGAAATACTTGCACTCCTAAACTAATTCGATTTACCCCCAAATCCAGAAAACCTTGTAATTTTTCTTGATCAAAAGTTCCTGGGTCTACTTCCATAGAAATTTCTGCATCCTTAGCAATACCTAATTGTTGATCTACTAAATCTAAAATTTGTTCTAACTGATTAACCGATAATAAGGAAGGAGTTCCACCGCCAAAGAAAACGGTTTTTAAAGGAGAAATATTAGCAGAAACGGATTCTTGGGCAATTTCTTGACATAATACTTTTACATATTCTTGAATCATGCCAGAATTATCCCCATGTTTGCGATCGCCTACAACCGCAACGGCAAAATCACAATAAAAACAACGGCGACGACAAAACGGAATATGTAAATAAGCTGATGTTGGCGATTCTAAAGATGGAAAACCGGGTTGAGATTGAGTGTTAGTGAGAATAGAAGAATTAGTCATATTAAGGGTTTAGGGAGATTGTGGACAATAATGGAGTCGGGAAAATTAGTGCGGTCGGTTTTCCCTAGCGGTCGAATACCGATTAGGTTTCCCACAGAAGATATAATGGTACACAAACCCACGGATATCCTGAACGGGATTTCCAAACCACTCCCATCGGCTTAAAATCATGCTAGATGCAATCATTATTATTTTATTCATAATAGCTGGTGCTGGGACGGGCTTCTACGGCATCGAATTGCTTCCGAAACCCGTACTCGATCAAGTCACAAATATCGAAGGACTGCGATCGGTTACGGGTGCATTTACAGCTTTAATCGGAGGCGTAATTGGTTTAGTGGTGCAAACCACCTATCGTCGCCTAGAAGACCAAGTTCGCCAGATGCCTCTTGACGTCTTAATCACCCGTGCTATCGGTTTAGTGATTGGATTATTAGTCGCTAATTTAATGTTAGCTCCGTTATTTTTACTCCCTATTCCCAGGGAATTTGGGTTTATCAAACCTATGTTTGCGCTGTTATTTAGTGCCATGTTTGGATTTACTGGAGTTAATTTAGCTGATACCCACGGACGGGCATTTTTCAGAATTATTAATCCAGGTAGTTTAGACTCGATGTTATTGGCAGAAGGAACTCTAAAACCTGCTTATACAAAAGTAATTGATACCAGTTGTATTATTGATGGCCGGATTGCGAGTTTGTTAGGAACAGGTTTTATTGAAGGTCAAATTTTAGTTCCTCACTTTATTTTACAGGAGTTACAATTAGTTGCTGATGCGGCTAATGATCAAAAACGGGTGCGAGGACGGCGAGGATTAGATATTCTTAATCGCCTGCGAGAAGAATATCCCGACCAGATTTCGATTCATCCAATTGATTATGAAGAATCTCAAACGGTAGATGCAAAATTAGTCCGATTTGCTCAAGAAATTAATGCC
>DMPJ01000461.1:0-176 GCA_003456035.1 Planktothrix sp. UBA8402 | reverse complement strand
GGGGATATTATTGAGTTGAAAATTAGAAAGGAAGGCAAAGAACCCTCTCAGGGTATTGGTTATTTAGATGATGGTACAATGGTTGTTGTCGAAGATGGAAGTGAGTATGTCGGGGATTTGGTGCGAGTAATTGTGACAAGTTCCTTGCAAACTTCCGCAGGTCGGATGATTTTTGC
>DMPJ01000328.1:3192-3431 GCA_003456035.1 Planktothrix sp. UBA8402 | reverse complement strand
AAAAACAACTGTTAGCTTTTGCCCGGGCAGCAATTCGGAACCCTCAAATTTTAGTCTTAGATGAAGCCACGGCTAATTTAGATGTGGGAACGGAAGTTTTAATTCAAGAAGCCTTAGAACGTCTGTTAAAAGAACGTACTGCGATTATTATTGCTCACCGTCTTTCAACTATTAGAAATGTGGATCGAATTTTAGTATTAAAACGGGGTCAATTGGTTGAGTCGGGAAGTCATGACGAT
>DMPJ01000328.1:0-3157 GCA_003456035.1 Planktothrix sp. UBA8402 | reverse complement strand
GTTTCTGGCCCTGATTTTGCGGATGAAATCTGGATTTCTCGTTCAGAAACCCGGTTTCTGCGTAAGTCCTATGGATATTACATCAATATCCAATATTTCCGAAAGAAATGGCAACGACAGTTAAACCTACAGGAATATTTTTAAACAACGATAAAATCACGGGTGAGGCTTATATTAGTTGTATCGGGGAAAACAGCAAAGTAATCATTACTACCAGAACTTCCATTGTAGTAAACGACTGTATCTTTAGCCGGGCCACCAATAACATCTTCATCTTTGACTAAGAAATATAGACTACGGGGGCCATTAACCTGTATTTTATCTTTTTGTGTTGCAGAAAAATCATTAACTATGGCATAGCTAGATGTACCATTTAGATAGAATGTTGTTGAAGCACTCCCTAATATAAATTTATCTGCACCACTTCCACCTACTAAAGTGTCAATTTCATAGTCATCTTCATAGCCTTGGATGATATCTTTTCCGCTTCCTCCGCTTAAATTATCATCCCCATCTCCACCTTTGAGGGTATCATCTCCATTATTTCCAATCAGAGTATCTTCACCATTATTTCCAACTAGGAAATTATTAGCATTATTGCCGGTTAACTTATTATCGTAATTATTGCCATAGCCATAGGCTGCACCTTTTCCTAAAACCAGATCTTCAATATTGTAATTTTTTGGTAAGGTGTATGAATAGACAAGGGATTGAACGGTATCGTATCCACCATAATCATAAAGGCTATCGGAATTTGAAGCGATAATGTAGAGATCGTCACCAGAACCTCCGTTTAGGGAATTAGAACCGGCTCCTCCCGATAACGTATCGTTACCGTCTTCACCATCAAGAGTATCATTGCCCCGTCCGCCTATAAGATAATCATTCCCGGCATTACCTTCTATTGTATCGTTACCGTCATAACCAAAAATTGAATCTTTGAATGAACTACCATACAAATCTTCGCTGAATGCAGTACCTTGAATCACAGCCATTGTTGATACTCCTATTTTAATGATCTTTTTTGGTGAATTGTCTTCAAAATGTCTTTCTCAATTTAAGGCCAAGTTTAGGCTAGAGACTGAATTCAAGTCTTGATGACTTTTATTCTCAGTCAGTTTAATTTGAGTCTTCTATAAACTCTATCAGTTTATCGCTCTTTTGTCAAATGCTTCTGACTCGGTGGATCGGTGACTACTGAGTGATGTCAGATATTTGTATTTGGCGTAGTAATCGGTTGATTTAACTCAATGGGAGGTTGATCTGCTTCCTCTGGGGTGGGGGTAGGTTCTGGGGGTAGTTCATCGGTTTCAACCGGGGGTTGTACCTGTTCTACCGGAGGTTCGTAGGTTTCGGCGGGGGGTTGATATTCCGGTGGCGGAGGATTTAACCATTGTTGCCAATCTTGAATTTGGGCTTGAGCTTGGGAATAGGCGGTACTTTGGGGGGGAATTTTCTTTAAGATCCCAATAGCGCCGGGAACATCATAGGTAGATTGATCCAAACCTAATTGCAATAGATTTTGACTCCATTGATCAATTAGTTGATCGACTCGACCTCTTAATTTACTGGAATTGGAGACTTGATTCGCCATTTTAATTGCTGCAAGGTAGGAGTCTGGGGTTCCTGGTGAGGCTAGAGTTTCGGAATTGCGGAGATTTTCGGTATCCCGGAGTTGGCTTTTCCATTGACTAATTTTAGTTTTGGCGGTGTTGTATAATACGATACTAGAGTTAATTTGTTGGGCTTGGGAAATGGCCTCGGCATAATTGCCTTCGGATGCTAACTGTTCCGCCCGATCTAAGATGGGTTGATATTCTAATCGTTGACTGCGATCTGTCCATTGGGCAATCTGATTTTGAGCATTTTCATATAATGTCCGTCCTTGACCAATTTTTTGGGCCTGGGCGATCGCTTGTTTCAGGGAATCGGCATCGCCAAAACTGGCCAATTGTTCGGCCATGTCTAATAATGGTTGATCTTCAATTTCTTCGATCCGGCGTGTCCAACTCACCATTTCGGTTTTAGCTTCTGTACCCCGGGGGTTAGAAGCGGGAATGGTTTGGACTTGGGCAATGGCGGCTCGCAGGTCACTAACGCCGCCGGGTTGGGCTAATTGTCGCGCCCGTTCTAGGGTGGCAACATCGGCAATTGATTCTTGCCAAGTCCGAATAGAAGATTGGGCTTTTTGATATAGGGGTCGCTCTTGACCGATTTTTTGAGCTTGGGCGATCGCATCTTTTAATCCAGCAACGGTATCTAATAAAGCCGGAATATTCGCTTTTGCTAAGAGAACGAAATCCTTAACATTTTCTTGTAAATTGGCACTACCTGGAATTTTATTAGCGATATTAATAGCTTCTTGCCAATTACCATTTTTTAAGGTTTCTTCGGCTAAATTCATCATTTTTTTGCCAACGGTGGCAATTTCTTTTTGTCCTGCCTCTTTTAAATAACTTTCATTAGAGAGTTGTTCAATTAACTTAGTTGCTTCTATCCAACTGTCTAAACTGCTCTGTTCAATTAAACTTCTAGCTTTAGCTAATTTTTGGCTATCTTCCCGGGTAATAGCCACCAAATCCGTCAATTCTTGATATTTTGTAGTTGCCCAATAATTATTCCCTAAATTCAATAATAATGTCGCTTCTTTAAACGCTGAATTTAACTGTTCTTGGCGCATTAATTCTTCAGATTTTTGATAGGTTTCTTCGGCTTTATCCCAAATAGAACGCCATTGGTTAATCCGTTTAGAAACTTCGGCAGCCGCCGGGGTATGTTCCGGGGTTTTTTCGGCGGAGGCGATCGCTTCTGAAAGTTGTCCGGCTTGAAACATTTCCTCAGCCAAATTCAGAATATCCATTGACCATTTTTCAATTTGGCGATTAATTTCGGGGCGCAGGGGATGATCTTTTGATAAACTATTAACTAAATCAATAGCAACTAATAAGTCTTCAACTGTTTGTTTATTGGCGGCGGATTCTGCACAATATAACCGTAGGGAAGCCGAGGCAACAGGCCAGAAAATTTTAGGACAATTGGGTAAAGCGGGCAAACGGAACAATAGACTCACCGCTAAAACCCCAATTCCCCCCGGAACTAAAATCAACAGTGCTAAGACCAGGGGAATTAGGTTAACTGGAATGGTTTTTGGTAGAAT
>DMPJ01000508.1 GCA_003456035.1 Planktothrix sp. UBA8402 | reverse complement strand
ATCAAAAAAATTACCAAAAATGATCACATCATCTATGCTCAAAGCTCATATTATCGGTTTAGGAAAATCTGGAAATGCCGCAGCCCGGTTGTTAAAATTGCAAGGATGGGATGTGATTTTAAGCGATCGCAATTCCTCCTCAACCCTAGAAACCCAAAAACAACAATTAGAAACCGAAGGAATTCAAGTTGAGTTAGGACATAATTTTCAACCCGATACTTCCCTAGATTTAATCGTAGTCAGTCCTGGAGTTCCTTGGGATATTCCCGGGTTAAAAAATGCCCGGAATTTAGGTATAGAAACCATCGGAGAAATGGAATTAGCCTGGCGAAATCTGCGACATTTGCCTTGGATTTGTATTACTGGAACTAATGGAAAAACCACAACAACCGCCCTCACATCTGCGATTTTTCAAGCCGCAGGTTTAAACGCCCCCGCTTGTGGAAATATTGGTTTTGCAGCCTGTGAATTAGCCTTACAAGAATATCAAGGAATTGAAAAACCCTTAGATTGGGTAATTGCAGAAGTTAGTAGTTATCAAATTGAATCCTCCTCAACTTTAACTCCTAAAATTGCAATTTGGACGACGTTTACACCGGATCATTTGAATCGTCATTACACCTTAGAACGCTATTATGATATTAAAGCTAAATTATTATATCAATCTCAAGAACAAATCATTAATGGGGATGATCCATATTTAAGAGAAACTGCCAATCAACGCTGGCTTTCTGCTTATTGGACAAGTGTTTTAGGACAAGAAAAATTAGTAGCAAATCACGAATTAGGGTTTTATATTGATAATAATTGGGTGATCCAAAATGGAAATAAAATTATTCAAGCGGATGCCTTAAAAATGGTGGGAAACCATAACAAACAAAACCTATTAATGGCAGTGGCAGCCGCTAGATTAGCCGGAATAGAAACGGAAGCAATTTGTCAGGCAATTTCTACCTTTCTAGGAGTTGCTCATCGTTTAGAACAGATTATGAATTGGCAAGGAATTGACTGGATTAACGATAGTAAAGCCACCAATTATGATGCGGCAGAAGTGGGATTATCGGCCGTTGATTCTCCCGTAATTTTAATTGCCGGGGGAGAAGCAAAAAAAGGAGATGATCGGGCTTGGATTAATAGAATTAAAGCCAAAGCAGTCTCAGTTTTATTAATTGGGGATGCAGCCGAAACCTTTGCAAAACGGTTAAAGGAAGAAAATTACTCTAATTTTGAAATCGTTGAAACTATGGAAAAAGCGATTATCAAATCCTCTGAAATTGCTCCCAAATTAGGCGCGAAAGTTGTATTATTATCCCCTGCTTGTGCTAGTTTTGATCAATATCAAAGTTTTGAACATCGCGGGGATCATTTCCGCCAGTTGTGTTTAGAATTAAAAAAGTCACAATCAGGGCGGGTTTAGATCATCTTTTGGAGGGTATTCAAAATTGACACAGAACCCGCCCCTACAAGCGCTTAGGATACTTTTAAATCCTATTCCCTATTCCCTGTTCCCTATTTCTTCATAACTATCTTGAACGATTCTAATTCCTTACAAAAACCCAGTTCATCCCCAGGTCAAATCACATTATTAACAGCAATTTGTCTTGTCGTTGCTAATATGATTGGGACGGGTGTATTTACCAGTTTAGGGTTTCAAGTTATTGATATTCAATCCGGTTTTGCGATTTTATTTTTGTGGTTAATNNGGTTAATTGGCGGTATTTTTGCCCTTTCTGGTGCCCTTTGTTATGGGGAATTAGGGGCTGCTATGCCGCGTTCAGGGGGTGAATATCATTATCTTTCTAAAATTTATCATCCTGTGGTTGGTTTTCTCTCAGGATGGGTTTCTGTCACCGTTGGTTTTGCGGCTCCCATTGCCGCAGCAGCGATGGCATTTGGGAAATATATATCGAGTGTATTTCCTAGTTTAAATTATCCTACTATAATCGCCTTAATTGCTGTAATTTTAGTCTCTCTTATTCATACCCAAACCCTCAAAATTAGCAGTTTATTTCAACAGGGATTTACGGTTTTAAAAGTTTTACTGATTATTGTATTTATTTTCAGTGGTTTAACGTTAGCAAACCCTCAATCAATTCAATTTTTACCCAATTTTAGCGATATTTCTGTTATTTTTAGTTCATCTTTTGCAGTTTCTTTAGTTTATGTCACCTATTCCTATTCCGGTTGGAATGCTGCGGTTTATTTAGCCAGTGAAATTAAAGAACCAGAGAAAAACTTACCGAAATCGCTGTTAATTGGCACATTAATTGTTACGGTTTTATATCTGCTTCTAAATTTTGTTTTTCTATATACAACACCCATTGAACAATTGGCGGGACAAGTAGAAATTGGTTATATTGCAGCCCAACAAATTTTTGGTAATCTAGGGGCAAAAATCATGGGTTTATTAATCGGATTTGGCTTAATTTCTTCTATTAGTTCAATGGTATTAGCCGGGCCAAGAGTTACACAGGTAATGGGAGAAGATATTCCCTTATTTAAAATTTTAGCTCAAAAAAACAAACATGGAATTCCCTATTATGCTCTATGTTTACAACTAGCTATTGTGATTATTTTGGTCACCACAGCCAGCTTTGAAGCTGTAATTACCTATTTAGGATTTACCTTAACTCTATCTTCATTTATAACAGTTTTGGGCGTTTTTGTGCATCGCTTTCGCTATCCTGATGCGCCGCGTCCCTATCAAACTTGGGGATATCCAATTACTCCAATTATTTTTTTAGGAATTAGTCTTTGGATGCTAATATTTATTTTTCAGGATAAACCCATCGAATCCTTAGCTGGATTAGTTACTATTGCTTTGGGTTTGCCTTTTTATTTTATCGGTGTTCACAATAAATTGGTGTAATTTATGAAAATCAAAGCCTTGTTAGCTATTATTTTAAGTGTTGCTGGGTTGCAATCTTGTTCCAAAACTGAACCTCAAGAAAATATTAAACAACCTCAAATTGAAGTCAATCAAACGACAAAAACAGCATCACCAATTCCACCCCAACCGATTGATCCTTTAGCTAAATATGATCAAAAACAAGCTAATAATTTAACCGATACGGCTAAATTAATTGCCGGAATTAAAGTTGATCAAAAAAGTCAATTTTATCCCTTAACACAATCTAATTTTTGGGTAAATTATCGCAGTTTTATTGATCCAGCTTGGTCAAAACTAGAAAAACAACAACTAGCGAAAGTGAGTCAATGGTCAGAACAAGAATTAGCCACGATTAATCAATCAAATCCTGAGATTTTTTATCCCTTTAGCGGGCCAGATTTCTTATATGCTTCTTTGTTTTTCCCAACAGCAAAAGAATATGTTCTCACCGCCTTAGAACCCGTTGGAACCCTTCCTGATTTTAATGAATTATCAGAAAGTCAGCGCCATCAAAAGTTAGCAAATATTAAAAACTCTCTTTATTCTTTACTTCAATTTAGTTTCTTTCAAACAAAAGAAATGAAGTCTGATTTATCTAATCAAGGGGTTTTACCGTTGATTTTATTATTTATGGCAAGGACAAATAATAGAATTTTAGACTTACAATATATTGGATTAGATCAAGATGCTAAAATTCAAAAGTTTGAAAAAGGCATGATTCCCGGGGTGAAAATTGATTTTGTTCATAACGGAGAAAAACAACCACGAACTTTATATTATTTTTCGGCAGATATTTCTGATGATGGCTTGAAAAAAACACCTCAATTCAGCAAATTTATCAAACAAATCAATCAACCCGTGACCTATCTTAAAGCTGCATCCTATTTAATGCACCGACCCGGTTTTTCAGCAATTCGAGAGTTAATTCTTGATCAAAGTCAAGCGGTTTTACAGGATGATTCTGGGATTCCGCTTAAATACTTTGCCCCAAAAAAATGGAATTTAAACTTTTTTGGAACCTACACCGCCCCAATTTCCTTATTTAGTGTTCGTTATCAACCGGATTTAAGGAAAGTTTATCAAAGCAATACTTCTCTGAAACCGCTTAATTTTGGAGTTGGTTATAAATTTGGGGTGAATCAATCTAATCTGATGTTAGCAACAAAAAAGGAAAAACCTTAATACTGATTAAATCAGGATTTCAGATGATAATGAGCTTGTAGGTTGGGTTTTTAACCTCAACCTAACCTACAAACAAATGGCTAGGGTATTGTTTAAGATATCTAGTTTTCAAGCCAAATATCTATTAATTTATTTGAAATTCAAGGACGCTTCACTACAAAGATCTACGTCACTTAAATCCGTAGATTTTCCATCTTCATATTCAGCACGAACATCAAAAATACAACCTGCATTTGAACCCCCATAGTCCGCTTGTTCCCATTCAAAATCTTGTTTTTCACGATCAGCGATTGCTTCTGGTAATTCATTATCACCCCAATCTTCTTGATCGGGAGGTGAAATATACACAGCCGTCATCTTTTTCCCACTATTATTAATCACTGAAATTGTGATCACATCAGCTAAAGAACTTAAAGCAGTTAAAGCAATTAGGGGTAAAGATAGACAAGTAGAAATAACAATCCGATTCACAAAATTTTTAGCCATTGTTTAACTTCCTTTAGGGGGTATCATTTTTCCTATTTCAATAATACCTTATAAAGCAGAATAAAATCATTAAGAAAACAAAATTTTTAATCTTTCTGAATTTGCTCAGAAATCCAGTTTAAATAATTCGCCGATCCTTTTAGAATAGGTAAAGCGATAATTTCAGGAACTTCGTAGGAGTGAAGTTGTTTAATTCTTGTTTCTAAATGCTCAAACTGTCTGAGATCCGTTTTAATCATTAATTGCCATTCATCCTCCCGGCATAATTCTGATTTCCAGGTATAAATAGAATGAATAGGCATTAGATTAACGCAAGCCGCCAGTTTTTCAGCAACTAACACTTGGGCGATTTTTTCTGCTTCTAAACGAGAACTTGCTGTTACCAGAACTACAGTATAATCTGTTGCCATTGATGCCCTGTTAAATGTTAAATCTTGCTTTTAATTATCTTAACTTAACAGCACACTTTTGAGTATGACCTTGATATAAATTAGAATAGGTCATAGCTAATTAACCAAATTAGTCTGAATTACTTCTATAATATTATTTTGATTCACTTAAAACCAGATTTGAGATGACTAATTCACCTAATCCCAATTCTGAACAGATTTCACCTCCCCGACGACGGTTAAGACGGATTTTGTTTTGGGGCGGTCTGGGATGCGGAGTCACCCTTTTGACAGTGGGGACGACCGCTAGTTGGCTAATTCGATATCGGTTAGCTCCCATCATTAGCAATGTCTTGGAAGGTATTCTACAACGGCCAGTTAATGTTGGCCCGATTGAAAGATTTACTCTGAATAGTATTCGTTTTGGTAACTCGTTAATTCCCGCCACAGCGACGGATACTGACAGGGCAGAAGTGGCGGCGGTAGAGGTTAATTTTTCGCCTTTATCCTTGTTTAAACCCAAGGTTCAACTTGATATTACCTTAGTTAATCCTAACATTTATATTGAACAAAATTCATCGGGAAACTGGATTGATACTCAACTTAAGTTAGATCCAAATCCTCCAATTACATTAGTTTTTAGAACCATTGGGATTGAAAATGCTCAAATTAATTTAACTCCCTACGCGCTTTTGAAAGCCAAAAAAAAGCCGATTGTCATTGCGGTGGATCAAATCAAAGCTAATTTAACCGAAGATCAGCAGCAGATTCAAGCGGATTTAAGGGGTAAATTTGCAGAAACAGGTACTTTTGCAGTTAAAGCGGATGCCTTATTAGAAACTGGAAAAGTTAATGCTCAAATTCAAGCTAATAGTTTGGATTTAAGCCATTTAGCTTGGTTTGTAGAAACTCCTGGGATTTCGATTAAACAGGGAAAACTCAATACAAATTTAAACGTTAAATTAAATAATTATCAACCCTTAGATATCCGGGGAACACTAAATTTAGATCAAGTTAAAGTTGCTGTTGATAGTCTTCCCCAACCTGTTAATCTTAGTCAAGCTAAATTGCGCTTTTCGGGAACTCAATTGAGCATTGATCAGTTGAATACCACCATGGGAGATTTAGCTCTAGGATTAACCGGATCAGTGTTAACTAATTCTAACTTAGACTTGGCTAAAACTCAAGTGAATTTATTAGCAAATTTACAACCAGTTAAAGTTTCAACCCTGTTAAAAACCGTAGAAACTATTCAGGGGAAACCTGTAATCTTACCATTTCCGGTGAGGGGAGAATTGAAAGCTAATCTTAACTTAAAAGGGAATTTAAACAGTCCTCAAATTTCAGGAAATATCGCCACAACTCAAAAAACTTTATTAGATCGAGTTGATTTTGATCAGATTCAAACTGATTTTAATATATTAACTAAACTTGATCCGAATTTCAAGATTTTAAATGATCCAATTATTCAGATTCAAAACTTATTAATCAAACCCAATCTTGGCGGTTTAGTAACAGGAAAAGGCGAAATTAAATTAGAAGGATTGACTGCTTTATTAGCACCACCAATTAAACCAAATAATCAAGCTAGTATTAATCAAAAAATACTCCCTAAATTACCTCCAAATCCTCAGATTACAGAGCAAAAAAAAGAACTTTATCCGATTGTTAAGTTAGATTTTACTGTCGATGATGTTCCAGTGGAGGCGATCGCTAAATCCTACGGATTTATACCAAGTTTTCAGATCGGAAACCTATCAGCAAATGGTCGAATTTCTGGGAATTTAGATAACTTAAAAGCTGAGACTCAATTCTCCTTACCTTCAGCGATTTATCCAATTATAGGTGAAGCTCAATTATTAGGAAATACGGCGAAAGCACAGATTAAAATTGCTGAGGGAAATCTGAATCTTATTGCTCAACAAACTAATAATCAGATTTGGAATGCTGAAGTTATAGCTAATCAACTTTCCCTCACGCCTTTAGTCGATTTGGGGTTATTATTTGCCGCAATTCCTGATGAGACTAAACAACAAATTCAATCCGTTGATTTAACCGATGGTCAGTTAAATTTAGCCGCCAAGTTATCAGCAAATTTGCAAAATTTTTCTTTAAATAGTTTAAATGCTGATAGTCAAATTCAACTTAATTTTCAGAATAGCACAATTAAGGCGATCGCCCAACTCCAAAACGGACTATTACAAACGGATTTTTCCAGTGACAATTTATCCTTACCTCGATTAATTAATATTGGATTACCCTTTGCTAACTTAACCGATGCTCTCACCTCCCAAATTCAGAGTTTAGATATCAGTCAAGGAACTTTACAAATTGCTGGATCTCTATCGGGTAAAATAGATAATTTTAGCCCCAATAACCTGACAGGAAATGCAAAAACATTAATTAATTTAGGTAAATTAGGGGGAATTATTACCGCCAATAGTCAACTAAATCAAGGACAATTTCAAGGACAATTCAACACCAAGGAACTCCCGTTAAATCCCTTAATTAATTTAGGATTACCCCTAGCTAATTTACCCCCTAATCTTCAGAGACAAATTCAAACTATAGACTTTCGGAATAGTCGTTTAACTGGAGAAGGAAATATTACCGGAAACTTAACTAATTTGAACCTTAACGCTCTAATTGCTACGGGATTAGCACAGGTTAATTTAGGTAATTTTGGGGGTATAATTAATGCCGAAGGACAATTAGCCAATAATCAATTAACGGGTCAAGTAATCACCGATCAAATTCCTCTACAACCCTTAATTAATTTCGGATTACCCTTAGCTAATTTACAACCTAGTTTAGTAGCTGAAATTAACGCCTTAAATTTCCAAGGAGGATTCCTACAAGGGTTAGCAAAATTTAGCGGGAATTTAACTAATTTTTCCCCTAATAACTTAATAGCTTTCCTCGATAGTCAAGTCAATTTAGGTCGAGATGGAGGTGTGGTTTTAGCAACCGGAGAAACTCGACAAGGACAATGGAAAACAACCATTAAAGGAGATCAGATTGCTTTAGGTAGATTCTCTCAATTAGTAGAATCTCAAATCCCAAATAATTTGCGTCAAAATGGACTATTACAGCAAGCTGAAAATATGCCCTTATTGCGAGGATTATTAACTACTGAAATCACCGGAGAAGGAAACCTTAATACTTTTAATCCTAAGACTATACAGGCATTAGGTCAATTACGACTCACAGAATTACCGATTATTAAACAACCTTTTGAAGCCATTGCTAGTTGGAATGGTCGAGAAATTAATATTAAAAAAGCCGAAACCCCAGGATTTTCAACCGATGGCTTAATTGGAGTTGAATTTCAAGGAAATGGTATTCCCCAATTATCTAATTTAAACCTGAATGTTCGGGCTGATAATTTTGATTTACAATCCCCTTTAGTTCAAAGTCTCTTAACCGCTTTACCCTTAGAAATTAGAACCGGAGATAGTCCTTTAGTAGCTGGAATTGTTGATTTTAATGGTAAGTTAACGGGAACTCTTTCTGCTTTAAATTTAAACGGAAATTTAAGTCTGAATAACTTTGCAGTTAGGGATGTTACCTTTGAATCTATTCTAACAGGAACTGTTAATATTATTCCGAATCAACTGGTTAATATTGCTCTAGCAGGAGAAAGGGATAAAATAGAATTAGCTTTAGATGATCAGTATTTACCGACTTCCTTTTTAGTAAAACGGAATGATAGCCAATTGGTCGGAAATTCTCAAGGGAATAATTTAGAGATTAATTTAGACGACTTTCCTCTACAAACTTTAAGTTTATCTCCCTTAGCTGAACTAAATATTGGACAATTAAAAGGTATAGCATCGGGAAAATTAACCGTCTCTAATTTAGCCAGTTTTGATATTAATAAAATAGGTGTAACCGGAAATATTGCAATTCAGAAGCTAATTTTAGGTCATATTGAAACTGATTTATTCTTAGGAAATTTTAGTTATCAAAATGGGATTGCTAAGTTAACCGATGCTGAATTGAGCAAAGGAATAACTCAGATTTTAATTAATGGTAAAGCTAATGTTTCTGAAATTTTAGCCAGTCTTTCCACACCCCAAACCCAGAATTTATCCCCTGTACCGAATCAATTTGAAGGTACAATTAAAATTCCCCAAGGAAATTTACAGGACATTTTAACCGCCCTAAAAATCTTTAATTTAGCAGATTTTGGCAGAGGATTAACACCGCCAAACTATGGAATAGCAGCAGATGTAAAGCCTGTTCCCGTAGGTTTACCCCCTACTGCTACGTTATTTGAACAATTACAACGCCTAGAAGAAATTAGACGAATTTTACAACAATCCCTAGCAGAAATTGCCGACCAACCCCTACCTCCTTTACAGGATTTAGATGGAAAATTTACCGGGGAAATTGCCTTTCAAGGTTCAATTCCATCGGGAATTAATGCAACAGCAACCATCAAAGGTCAAGATTGGAATTATGGCAGATATACCGCCGATCAGTTTCTATTAGAAGCAAATTTTGCAGATAATGTAGTGCGAGTTGAACCCATCCAATTGCGTGCAGGATCGGCATTATATGATTTTCGCGGACAGTTGAATTTAGCCAATCAACAAACCTCCGGTCAGTTTCGGGGGAAAAATATCCTATTAGAAGAAATTGAAAAAATTGTCGATTTGCCCAATGTCGATTTAACCGGACAATTGAATGTTCGGGCGAGTATTGCTGGAACTTTAGAGAATCCCCAATCATCGGGGGAATTAACCTTATTAGAAGCAACGGTTAATGATGAACCAATTCAAGAAGCGCAAAGCAGTTTTAGTTATAATAATGCCAGACTAAGATTTGGTGGGAGTTTATTAGTTACCGAAACCGATCCGATTAATTTTAGAGGGACTTTACCCTTTCAATTACCCTTTGCAAAAGTGACTTCAGAAAGTGATGTAGTGGATGTCCGAGTTGATATTAAAGATCAAGGATTAGCGGTGATCAATTTACTCAATCCTGAATTAAATTGGCAGGAAGGAAAAGGATTAGTTCAATTAAGAATCAGTGGTAGTTTACAACAACCGGAAACCGGAGGAATTAAACTAGATCTGAAACCAGAAGGATTATTTAAAATCCAAGATGCAGTTTTAATCGCCCGCAGTTTAGAACAGTCTATTGTCGGATTAAGTGGAACGGCTGTATTTATCGGCGATCGCATTCAAGTTAAAGATATTGAAGGAGAATTACAAGGAGATAAAGGAACCGGAAATATCCGATTAAGTGGGGTTTTACCAGTG
>DMPJ01000432.1:609-2502 GCA_003456035.1 Planktothrix sp. UBA8402 | reverse complement strand
GGGGAGCAGAGGGAGCAGGGGAGGGGGAAGTATTAAATCGGGAAGCGGCGTGGGCTGAAATGTCCCAGTGGGATACCCGCGCTGCCTGCCTACACCTGATTTATGCTGCCCACGCCACCGCTCTCGAACAACCTTGGGAACAGGATTTTCTGATTAGTGATCGACAAATTGAAACCTATTTAGGATTGAAAAAACGTAAAGNNAAATTAGCCAAATTGACCCTGATCAAGAAATTAGCCCAACAGCCTTGCAAACTTCAACTAGATATCAACTGGTCTAAACAAGGACGGGTGAACGGGTTCAGCCTAGAGCAAAGTCGCCTCTGGCATTTACTAGAAATTCAGCATCACTTTCAAGCCGATAATTCGGGCTATAAACACTTAACCGGACTGACCTTCAGAATTAAAGCCGGAGCATGGGCAAAATATTTTCTCAACCAACAGGGAGCTAGAGACAGAGAGGCATTTTACCAATACAGCAACTTGCCTAAATCCCTCCTCCTGATGGTGACTAGCCTCTGGCAACAGCATGAAGGTTCCTGCCGGATGTTACTCTGGCTGTTGTTTAAGACGAAAATGGGTTCATTACAGCGCCTAACTATCCCGACTCTATTGCGGATTGCCTACGGAGATGTCAAAGTGTTGGAGGCTGCCTCTCAACGAGAGAAACGAAAGCGATTGCTGCGATCGTTCGAGAGTGATCTAGAAATCCTCAATCACTATGGATTAAAACCCATATTTGATCCCCTGACTTACCCTCCTGATATTCAACCCCTATGGGCAAAACTGGCTGATATCCCCGACGATCCCGAAGCGGCCCTGGATTTTTGGACTACAGACGGCAATAGCAATAGTAGCCTCACCGATACTGCCCCCCGTGATAAGTGGCAGCGATTAATGCAGGCACGTCTTTTGTGCTTCGATTTACCCGAAGATTGGAAAAACTCCCCGGTGGGGAAAAGAGAGGGCAAGGGAGGCAAGGGAGGCAAAGAACTACAAGTGAATTCTTCCCTCCCCTGCTCCTCATCTCCCCCTGCTCCCCCTGCTCCTCTACTCTAGTCTTTCTTGATCCAACTAAACATAGCGCGTAAGTCTTTGCCAACTTCTTCGATGGGATGTTCGGCTTCTTGACGACGCATGGCGGTGAAACCGGGTTTTCCAGCTTGATTTTCTAAGACAAAATCTCTAGCAAATTGACCAGATTGAATTTCGCTGAGAATTTTACGCATTTCGGCGCGAGTTTCGTCGGTAATAATTCGAGGGCCGCGAGTATAATCTCCATATTCAGCCGTATTAGAAATACTATCGCGCATTTTAGCTAAACCGCCTTCCACGACTAAATCTACAATTAATTTAACTTCGTGTAAACATTCAAAATAAGCCAATTCTGGTTGATAACCTGCTTCCACTAAGGTTTCAAATCCGGCTTTAATTAAAGCACTTAAACCGCCACATAAAACTGCCTGTTCACCAAATAGGTCGGTTTCGGTTTCTTCGCGGAATGTGGTTTCTAAAACACCACCACGAGTGCCACCAATACCTTTAGCATAGGCCATCGCCCGGTCACGGGCTTGTCCAGAGGCATCTTGATAAACCGCAAATAAGGCGGGAACTCCTTCGCCTTGTTCGTAGGTGCGACGGACTAAATGGCCTGGGCCTTTGGGTGCTACCATCACCACATCGACATTAGAGGGGGGGACAACTTGACCAAAGTGAATATTAAATCCATGGGCAAATGCTAAGGTTTTGCCTTCAGTTAAATAGGGTTCAATTTCGTTTTTATAAACGGTTTTTTGCACTTCATCAGGTAGAAGAATCATAATGAAATCAGCAGTTTTAGCCGCGTCTGCCACACTATGCACGGTTAAACCGGAGTCTTTGGCTTTGATAGCTG
>DMPJ01000432.1:0-577 GCA_003456035.1 Planktothrix sp. UBA8402 | reverse complement strand
CCTTGGGAGCCATAACCAATAATTGCAATAGTTTTGCCTGCCAAAATATCTAAATTGGCATCGGCATCATAATACATTCGAGCCATTTGGCTTCTCCTTTGGTGCTTGTTTGGTGAGTATACAAAACTTCCATCCTATCATAAAAACTGATCGCAAGCGGTAACACCATTTTGGGATCACAGTCAGGGGTTGGTGTGGGAACATCGGTCTAATCTGGCAATCCTCGTTTTAAATCTATTGCTAATTTGCTAAAACTTAATTTAGAAATTGTTCCGGTAAGCACCCATTGTCTGACTATTAATCCTAACCAGATTCCGGCTAAAAAAATGATCCAAAATATTAGGATAGATTGGGATTCAAGACCACTGGTTAAATTCATTCCAAACACACAGGAAATCGCCGTTAGGGGAAAGAAAATTGAGGCTAAAGTATTAAGACGATGAGCGGCTTTAGTTGCGGCTTCTGTTTCTTTAGCAACTTTAAAATCCAGGGCATTTTTTGTGTTAATATAAAGAATATCTAAGGTGCGCTCAATTTCATAGGCCCCATCTCTGAAATCAATTAGATCTCGATCTTG
>DMPJ01000075.1:628-3196 GCA_003456035.1 Planktothrix sp. UBA8402 | reverse complement strand
GGGGGCAACCTTTGGGGCAGCTAAAGTTATTGGTCAGTTAAAACCGGATGTGGAAGTGCATTTTATTAGTGCGGTAACAGAAAATATGATTAGTGGTCACGCCATGCGCCCAGGAGATTTTCTCAAAGCATCTAATGGTAAAACAATTGAAGTTAATAATACCGATGCCGAAGGGCGATTAACTTTAGCTGATGCCCTGGTTTTTGCTGATAAATTAGGAGTGGATGCTATGATTGATTTAGCTACTTTAACAGGCGCCTGTGTAGTTGCTTTAGGAGATGATATTGCCGGGTTATGGAGTCCCGATGATCAGTTAGCAATAGAGTTAGAAACTGCCTCCAAAACATCAGGGGAAAAACTCTGGCGGATGCCCTTAGAAGATAAATATTTTGAAGGTTTAAAAGCCATACACGCGGATATGAAAAATACCGGGCCCAGGGCTGGAGGTTCGATCACAGCCACCTTATTCCTGAAACAATTTGTGGAGAAAACCCCCTGGGCGCATTTAGACGTCGCGGGCCCAGTTTGGGCAGATAAAGACAACGGTTATAATAACACCGGAGCAACGGGTTATGGCGTGCGGCTGTTAGTTAACTGGGTGTTGAGTTAGTTAATCTCCTAGCAGTATTGGGAAGGGGGAATGGAAATTGGGATCATCCCCCTTCTCAAGAACAAAATGAAATAAAACGATAGAAAACTTTAAATAAATATATAAAACCATAACAATTTTTAGCAATTTGTAGAATAACATTAGATAACTTATTATAATAAAACTGGCTTAACCAAACCTATAGGTTCAGGGTGACAGAATATCAGCCAACGCTGCTATAACAAAATCCAATAATTAACCATTATGGCGGGATGCAGTTCTATTGGTTAGATTAGTTCTGTACTAGCCTTTGCTGGCTTAGATTGTATCTCACCCTAGGGAAAACTGCGCTCAAATGAATGTTTAAATTTTTTTTAAGTCTTTTTTTAAAATCCCATGAATTTATTTGGATTCTTACCCATTTGTTCCCCCAATACCGTCAGCAATATTCCGATGGAATTTTTGACTTTCGGTTCAGAATTGCTGATCATTTTTGTTCATTCTGCTTTGGCTTTTTTACTAATTAATCATTTATTAACCCCAACTCAGTTAAAAACTTCCTTTCTGTCTAAGGTTTTACAACCCTTAAACATAAATCTGGCTGAGTCTCAACCTTTAATCAAAATTAGCTGGTTTTTAGGATTAGCTTTAATCGCGGATGGAACTCTACATCTGATATATTTGTTAATGTTAAAATATCCTCTGAACAAATTATTAGGAGGAAGTCAAGTCTTAATTACCTTGATATTTTTATTCAGTATCGGGGGATTAATTCGGGTGATAAATTCTTGCCGGGTTAAAGTTTATGATCCTCAACTATCTGTTGAATCTTTAACCCCTGATCAGACTGAGGAAAAAGTTTCTCAATCTAATTCTACATTGGATAAACTTCGATCTAATTTTAATAATTTGTTTAAACTGGATGCGGCTTTTCCGTTTAAATTAGATCCCCAACAACCCATAGAAGAAGTTTTAAAACTGACTAAATTTTCTATTGATAAAGCGGCAGATGCTATTTTTTGGGTAGGAGAAGATGGACAAATTTTATATGTCAATGATGCGGCTTGTCGTTCTCTGGGTTATGCACCTGAAGAATTATTAAACTTAACTATTCATGACATTAACCCTGATTTTCCTGACTCCTCTTGGTCATTACATTGGAAAATTTTAAGACGTTGCGGTTCTTTGAATATTGAAGCCCGTCATCGTACCAAACATAATCGAATTTTTCCCGTTGAAATTATGATTAATCATCTAAATTTTAATGGGAAAGAATATCAATGTGCTTTTGCAAGAGATATTAGCGATCGCAAACAAATTGAACGAGCATTACGAGAACGCCAAGGAGAATTTCGCTCCTTAGTTTCTAATATTCCGGGTGCAGTTTATCGAGGAATTTTAGAAGAAGATCGGATGATGGTATTTCTGAGTCAAGGAATTGAAGCCATGACTGGATATCCGGCGGGGGATTTTATTCAAAATCGAGTCCGATCCTTTAATAGTATTATTCATACTGATGATCTCGATAAAGTTAAGCGCAAAATTCAGGTAAGTTTTGAATCTCGACAACCTTATATTTTAGAATACCGTTTAATTGGAATTGATGGTACTATTCGCTGGGTTTATGAAAAAGGACAGGTTATTTTCACAGAGGAAGATTCAGTTTGTTGGTTAAATGGCGCAATTTTTGATATTACGGAAAAACGTCAAGCCTCTGAAGCATTGAAAGCCAGTGAAGAACGATTAAAATTAGCTTTAATGGGAACAGATCAAGGATTATGGGATTGGAATTTGGTCACGGGAGAGGTTTATTTTAGTCCGCAATGGAGTTTAATGTTAGGTTATGAAGCCAACAAAATTCACGGAAAAGCTAAATCTTGGTTAAAGTTAGTTCATCCCGAAGATCGCGAACAAGTAATTGAAGTTCTTAAACAACATTTACGAGGAGAAACGCCATTTTGTGAAATGGAACATCGAAT
>DMPJ01000075.1:385-568 GCA_003456035.1 Planktothrix sp. UBA8402 | reverse complement strand
ATTAGCGATCGCAAACAAGCCGAAGAAGCCCTGCGTCAATCGGAAGCCAGAGAACGAGCCAAAGCCCAACAATTAGAACTAACATTAAGAGAATTAGGACAAGCTCAAGCCCAACTAATTCAAACCGAAAAATTATCAAGTTTAGGTCAATTAGTCGCTGGAATTGCCCATGAAATTAATAAT
>DMPJ01000075.1:0-312 GCA_003456035.1 Planktothrix sp. UBA8402 | reverse complement strand
AACAGCATCAAGAAAACATTGAGTTAAATTTTATTCTCGATGATTTACCTAAAATTTTATCATCTATGGAAGTGGGAACAAACCGTATCCGTGAAATTGTTCTGTCACTGCGAAACTTTTCACGATTGGATGAAGCTGATATGAAACCTGTTAATATCCATGATGGGTTAGAAAATACTTTATTGATTTTACAACATCGACTTCGCCCCCAAGCGGTCAACCCAATGGAGAAACTCAATCCTCCCATTCAAATCATTAAAGAGTATGGAAACTTACCGAAAACTGAATGTTATCCTGGTCAGTTGAATCAAG
>DMPJ01000482.1:1156-5978 GCA_003456035.1 Planktothrix sp. UBA8402 | reverse complement strand
AGGAGGTATTGATAATATATGATCATTAAACTATTTATTGTAAACTATTGAGGGTTTAAACTCTATAGCTATCAAGATTTAAACTCTATATCCCAGCGAGGATTTAAACTAAACTCTATACCCTAGCGAGCGAGGACGCTCGCACTACAATATTTTTGGGATTTTATATTAGTTTATTGGAGCAATTTTTCAGCACATTCAATCCCCACATCCACAAACTCATCGGGGGATTCTTTTGTCTTTTGAGCTTGGGTATAAATTTTTAGAAACTGCTCAAAACTGTACCGAGATTGAAATTGATTAATAGTACACTGACAAATAGTTTTTGCCTGTTGTTGGGTTAAACCTTCTTGAATACTGCGTTGACTACAACTGCTGATATAAGTATTAACAATTTCTTGGGGATATTGATATTTAGGTTTGGGTTGAGTAGAATTATTTTGAGCCAGAGTCGAAACCGGATAGAGTCCTAAAGCCAAGAATAATATAAAATACAATAGACGAACAATGACGAAAGGACGGATAATATTCATAAAGGATTGGTTTGAAATGAATTGGCGACCATTACAATTAAAACATAAATTATGCCTAAAAATTTTACTTCTCGGCACAATTATTATATTAATCACACTGTCGAGTAGTATTTGGCATCAATTCCAGAAGCTATCTGTCGCCTCGCAACAACCTGTAGATACATTTTTTGTCTTGGGGGGCAGTATCAAACGGGAAATTTATGTCGCCGAACTAGCAAAACAAAATCCCGATATTCGCATTTTAATCTCAACCGGATCAGATGATCCTTGTATTTTAAAATTATTTCAACTGCAACAAGCACCGACGCAACAGGTTTGGCTAGAAAAGTGTGCAGATTCTACTTTTGATAATTTTTTTTACAGTCAACCTATTCTTAGTAAATGGCAGGCTAATCATGTTAAATTAATTACCTCTCCCACCCATTTACCCAGGGCAAAATGGATGGCTCAAATTATGTTAGGAGCCCATGGAATTTGGGTTGACGTGGAAACCGTAAAAGAAAGTGGAGTTCCTGCAAATCGGGAATTGTGGCTAAAAACGGGACTAGATGTCACCCGAACTTTTTTATGGGCCTTAGCAAGTCAAGTGATTCAACCTTCCTGTTCTAATCTAACTCAACTTGAGGAGGTGAATCTGAAAAAGTGGTGTCGGGAAAAATTTAGCTGTGAATATCAAAGTGGGATTGATTTTAGGTTGATTTGTCAGGAAAAGGAGCCATAATTAGAGCTTAACTTTATATTACCTTTTGACAAAAAAGTCCCTCAACCTGACCTATCATCGGTTTTACAAGCCCTAGATTTTCAGACCTCAATATAAAGATTGAGTTAAAGATTTAATGAAAATCATCGGGATCTGCCTCAAGTTCAGGACACCCCTAATTAAAATATGCCATGATCAGATATTACGGCGATAGGCAACTTGATTGAATATCAGAATCCTCTAATCATCTGAAAAGCAATCGGCGTTGTTAGACCTTAGTTTTTACTCAATTGGTGTTTGACTCTTGTTTGTAGGAGTCTCCCTGATCAATGAGATCTCACCAGACAACTGTTAACCCCCCAACTTTGAAAACACCCTGCTTGCTAAGGGGGCTAGATTCCCATTTGCGCAGGTGGTTTTGAAGGGACTAGAAAAGCCTAATTTGATATTCCTACGGGCTGCTTCATTGATTGCTAATCAACAATATTTATCCCATCGGAACCATGATCAAACCTAACTTGACTGAACGGGATCGGGTATCCACTCCTAACCCGAAGGTTTCTCAATCTTTATTGATTTCCACCTTAGAAAACTTTTTAACTCAAGTCCCCGTCGATACCATTAATGTTGCAGCCTGGAGTCAACATTGGCGTCTCCACTCGTTTCAACTGGGAGATTCTATTGATAATATAGCCATTTCTCCCCAAAAAACAGTCCACACTGAACCGAACTCAAAATCCCTGGTTTATTTAGTCGTTGAAGGTCGAGTCCGACTCCTGGCCTGGGACAAAAATCTAAATCGGGAGATTTCGGTTTCAGTTATTGAACCGGGCGAAACCTTTGGCGGGGATCAAGCCGGATGGGAATACTCAAGTTTACCATATCAAGCGATCGCAGCCAGTGATGTGATTGTGGCTTCAATTCCCCTGGTCGAAATTCTAGCCCACACCCAACTACAAACCTATCTGCAAACCACCATCGAAAACCGACAACGGTTATTATTCTTCAAAACCCAAACCGACTGGCGACGGTTGACCAGTTACCGACTACAAGAACTTTTATCCACCTGCACCCAACATCACATCAACGCCGGAACTCCCCTACAGTCAGGGATACCAACGCAACAGAGCCGATTTTGGCTGTACCAAGGACAAATTACAGGCGCCGATACTGTTCCCCAGGTGGGCGACAGTTGGGGAGAACCCGATCCCATCCCCCCAAAATGGATCGCCGCAACAGAGTTAGTAGTGTATCAACTTCCCGCAGAAACCTTACAGACAACATCTGTACAAGGTGGGAAATCTCCGATGCGAAAACAGCAGAGAACGATCACGGTATCCCCTGAACCTGCAACCGTTAACCCCACCCCGGTTATTGTTCCCCAAACCCCCCAAACCCTCAGCTTCCCGAAACCCAAACGTCAACGAGTCTGGCGCGGATTTTGGCAACGGTATCCATTTATAGAACAACAAAGTTCCTCCGACTGCGGGGTCGCTTGTTTAGCGATGATTAGTCAGTATTGGGGGAAATATTTAAGTATTAATAGCCTGCGTAATATTTCGGATGTCGGACGATCTGGAGTCTCCTTAAAAAACCTCACTCTCACCTCAGAACGCTTAGGCTATCAAGCCCGACCAGTCCGGGCAAGTTTGAATCGTTTAGAAACCGAAAAAAACCCTTGGATTGCCCATTGGCAGGGGGATCACTATATTGTGGTCTATAAAGTCCGTCGCCATCATGTTGTGATTGCTGATCCGGCTGAGGGCAGAAAAACCCTCTCTCGTCAGGCGTTTTTAACCGGATGGACGGGCTATGCTTTACTTTTGGAACCTACGGATCAATTCCATGAACTCAAAGAGCAAAAACGCTCTCTAGGTCGGTTTGCAGGAGTAATTTGGCCCCATCGGTTTTTGGGATTACAAATTATTTTGTTATCCCTATTAATTCAGGTATTTGGAATTGTAACTCCCTTATTAACCCAGATTATTTTAGATCGGGTTGTGGTGAATAAAAGCCTCACCAGTTTGAATGTATTTGCCCTGGGATTGTTATTATTTGGCGTGTGGAGTTTAGGGTTATCTTCGATTCGACAATATCTATTGAGTTACTTATCAAATCGTTTGGATTTAACTCTAATTGGTGGGTTTATTAACCACGCCCTACAACTTCCCTTAAAGTTCTTTGAGTCCCGCCGCGTCGGGGATATAATTACCCGCGTTCAAGAAAATCAGAAAATTCAACGGTTTCTCGTCGGTCAAATTTTGCTGTCGGCGTTGAATGTTGTAACGGGGTTTGTGTATTTAGGGTTGATGCTTTATTACAACTGGAAACTCACCATATTAATTTTAGGAATTGTGCCTTTAATTATTATTCTAACCTTAGCAGCAACCCCAATGTTACGGCATATTTCCCGTCAAGTATTTAATGCTGCGGCGGATCAAAATTCAACCTTAGTAGAAATTTTGACCGGAATTAATACGGTGAAAGCAGTAGCGGCGGAACCGGAATTGCGTTGGCGTTGGGAAGAAAAATTAACCCAACAGATGAATGTTCAGTTTAAAGCTCAGAAATTAGGGATTAATTTAGAATTTGTCAGTGGGTTAATTAATTCTATTGGGAGCACGGCTTTACTTTGGTTTGGTGCAACTTTAGTCATTCAAGATCAATTAACTATTGGTCAGTTTGTCGCCTTTAATATGATGCAGGGTTATGTAATTAGTCCGATTCTGGCTTTAGTAGGATTATGGGACGAATTGCAAGAAGTATTAATTTCAGTGGAACGGTTGAATGATGTATTTGAACAAGAACCGGAAGAAACCCCGCAAAAACCGTTAATTGTATTACCAAGAATCCAGGGAGAAATTTACTTTAATAACGTGACTTTTCGTTATCAGGAAGATGCGGAAACGAATATTCTGCAAAATCTTTCTTTTAAATTTCCTCCGGGTCAAACTATTGCGATTGTTGGACGTAGTGGTTCAGGAAAAAGCACCCTAGTTAAGTTAATGCAAGGTTTATACCATCCCACAACCGGACATATTTATGTGGATGGACATGAAATTTGTCATGTTTCTCCCCCTTCTTTACGCACACAAATGGGCGTTGTTCCCCAGGACTGTTATTTGTTTTCAGGAACGCTTTTAGAGAATATTACTTTGTATCGGGATGAATATACTTTAGATCAAGTTATTGAGGCTGCTAAATTAGCCGAAGTTCATGGATTTATTCAGGGTTTACCTTTAGGATATTATACCAAAGTTGGAGAACGGGGATCAAGTTTATCGGGAGGACAACGGCAACGAGTAGCGATCGCCAGAGCTTTATTAGGAAGTCCTAGAATTCTAATTTTAGATGAGGCAACCAGTTCTTTAGATACCGAAAGTGAAAGCCGTTTTCAACGCAATTTAGAACAAATGCAACGCGATCGCACTACGATTATTATTGCCCATCGTCTCTCAACCGTGAGAAGTGCCGATTGTATTTTAGTTATAGACAAAGGCATTTTAGTTGAACAAGGCAACCATGAACACCTAATGGCAACTCAGGGACTCTATTATCATTTAGCCCAACAACAACTGGCTTTATAGCC
>DMPJ01000482.1:0-1126 GCA_003456035.1 Planktothrix sp. UBA8402 | reverse complement strand
CCCTTTTTAATGGGGATTTAGGGGGATCTGATTGACCATCAAAAATAAAACAGCCCCAAACCCTAAGCTCATCTTCTCTGATCTGCTATTTTAAAAAATTTCTGTAACAAATCTGCCAAATTGGCAGTTTAAAATCAAAAGTTACCCTAGTATAAATACAGAGGATTTTGATAAAAACAAGAACACTGGCCTAAACGTAGGATCACTTAAACCCTAGAGACTGATTATAGGGTGCTTGCGTGCGGTAGTTAGTCGAATAGCACCTATAATCGGTCGCCGCTTTTTGTTAACAGTCGATTTAACATCGCTGTTTTCCGGTTCAATCTAATTTCATTTTAAAAAAAAACAATTAAAACATCAACCTTTGTTGGCTGGTTTTTACCCTATGAAACCGTACAAACTGTTCCCCTCCTTCAGTAAAAATACTGATGATCAGCCAGACTCCCAATTGTCTGTAACCTTACAGGAGGAATACTTAGAGGATCTGCAATTTAGTCTGGAACACATAGAACAAACCGATCAGATTTATGGCGGTATAGCGGGTTCTGTTCCCTTTCCTCCCCTGGCTCCCCCCCAAACAGTCCCCAAAAAATCCCCTCCTCCAGCTAGTGTTCCCACGGCGAAACCAGACTGGTCAAATGCCTTACAGTCCCTACTGGATCAACCCCCGGCGTCTTTTCCTCTGCAATTAATGTTAGGAGGATTTATTTTTTGTATCGCCTTTGGTGCATGGGGATATTTCGGAACCGTTGATGAAGTCGGTCAAGCTAGAGGTAAATTAGCACCCCAAGGAGAAGTTTACAAAATCCATCCCGTTGAGTTAGGGAAAGTTTCTCTAATTTCGATTAAAGAAGGGCAAACTGTTAAAAAAGGTCAGGTTTTAGCCGAACTAGATCGACAAATTGCCACCCAAGAATTAGCAGGATTACAACAACAACTCACCTCCTTTCAAGCCGAACTAACTCAAAAACAAGGCTTAATTGAACGGATTCATTTAGAAGCCCAAACCCAAGCCGCGATCGCCACCGCTCAACTTCAATCTCAACAGGCTAGTATTGAACGAGTTGAAAGCCAAATTATATCGAATCAGCGATTACTAGGTCAACTCAATTTTGAAGCGTCAGCA
>DMPJ01000333.1 GCA_003456035.1 Planktothrix sp. UBA8402 | reverse complement strand
TAATAGGAGAAGTACATGAGTGTAATTAATCAACAGCCATCTGAAATTATCAACGACGTTAATGATTTAGTTGAAGATGTCGCTAGAATTAATCAGGAAATGCAAGAATTATATTGTTTAGATGATGTTCCTTGGATTATAGGATATTCTGGGGGGAAAGATAGCAGTTCTGTTTTGCAGCTTATCTGGTATGCTTTAGTAGATTTACCCCCGGAAAAAAGACATAAAAAAGTTTATGTTATCACAACAGATACATTAGTTGAAAATCCAATAATTTCCACTTGGGTTAAGAAATCATTAGACAAAATGAAAGATGCTGCTGAGAAGCAAGGTTTACCTATAGAGCCTCATCTTTTATGTCCAGATATAAAGGAAACTTTTTGGGTTAATTTAATCGGTAAAGGTTATCCTTCGCCACGTTCTAAATTTCGTTGGTGTACAGACCGCTTAAAGATTACGCCTTCTAATCGCTTTGTCCGTAGTGTGGTCAGACTGAATGGGGAAGTAATTCTTGTTTTAGGAACTCGAAAAGCTGAAAGTTCACATCGTGCTGCTTCAATGGAAAAGCATGAACGAGGGTTAGTCAGTGAGCGTCTGCAACAAACTGTCAGTTCTGTAAAATCTTTAATGTACGAAAGCTCTAGTCTTCCAAATGCTTTAATTTATAGTCCTATTCAAAACTGGAAAACAGATGATGTTTGGCTTTATTTAATGCAATGGGAAAACCCTTGGCAACATAGCAATAAAGAACTATTTATTATATATCGAGGAGCAACAGCAGATAATGAATGTCCACTTGTTGTGGATACTTCTACCCCTAGCTGTGGTGATTCTAGGTTTGGATGTTGGGTTTGTACCTTAGTGAATCAGGATAAATCAATGGAAGCAATGATTATTAATGATGAAGCTAAAGAATGGATGCAACCCTTATTGAATTTACGAAATGAACTCGATATAATTAATGATAGGGATAAACGTGATTTTCGTCGAATGTATGGAAAAGTTCAACTATTTGAACGTAATGTTGATGGGGAAATATCCGTTGAACCTATTCCTGGGCCCTATACCAAAAAATGGCGAGAACATTGGTTAAGACGGGTATTAGAAGCGCAACAACAAATTAGACAAACAGCGCCCGAAGAATATCGAGATATAACCTTAATTACCATAGGAGAACTTAGCGAAATCAGGCGAATATGGTTAGAAGAAAAACATGAATTTGATGATAGTGTACCTAAAATCTATCAGGAAGTTATGGGAGAAACCTTTGAAGACCCCCGTTTGGGTGCAGGAAATACCGTCCTGGGTGTAGATGAATGGGAATTATTAGAAGAACTAAGTCAAGGAGATACAATGTATATGGAATTAATGGCAAAACTGATTGATACCGAACGTCAATATAAAACAATGGCGAGACGAAATGGCATTTATGATGATTTAGAAAAGTGTTTAGAAACCAGTTCTCGACCTCAAGAGCAAGCTATTAATAACGCTCATTATGAACGCAACTTAAAAGAAGCAGCCAAAACCGGAAATGTTGAACAGGTCAAGCACGCCATAGAAGACAAAAACCCCGAACCTCCTCAACAGTTAAGTTGGGGAAGTTTAAAATTTCAAAACCCTACCTAACCCGTCCTAATTATATTAGGTAAAGCATTGCGAGCGCCCCCGCTCGCTAGGATTAAAATAATCATCCTAACCTTATTATAAATGGATGAAATCACATCACCATTATTACCAGAATTCACTGCTATTGTGCAATTATTTTTTCCTTAAACCGATAATTAAACGCCTGGGAACGTACCGCTTGAAAATCCGGTGTAGCATAGGTTTTTTCTAGGTTATCTTTGAGTTTATCTAACTTTAAAATAGCCTCTCCCACCGATGCGGCTAATAACGGTGGAACAGCATTTCCAATTTGTCGCCATTGTTGAGATGATGTTCCATAAAAAATATAATTGGGTGGAAAAGATTGGATAGCGGCGGCTTCTCTAGGAGTCAAATAACGATCTTCTGTGGGATGATAATAGGTGGTTTTATTGGTGTTAATTGTCCCGGAATGGTAATTACTATCTAAACGCTTTAATTTCGTTTCTCGAAATCGTTCTTCTCTAATATTTTTCCAATCTACATCATACCATAACGCAGGCGGGAGATAGGCTAACTGGTCTTTTTGATAACGAATTCCTTTACCTTGAGGGATATAATGAATTCTTTTTCTTTCTAATTCATTTTTAATTTGAGCCGTTTTCAAATCGTGGTTAAAGGTTTTACCTTCAAACTCTAATAAGTTGTTAAACGCCCATTCCACCGTGTGGGGTAAGGGTAAAATATCAGGATCTTTTTCAGAGTCTTTAAATCGTTTTTCTGGATAAATGTTATTCACTCCGAAACGATTTCCTAATAAAATAGTTCGTCGTCTGGCTTGGGGAACACCATAATGATGGGCGGATAATACCTTAACATCTACAGTATAACCTAATTGGTTAAAACTGTCAATAATTAATGTCAATGTACTTTCGTTACGTCTGGCTAATAATCCGGTAACGTTTTCCAGAATAATAAAATTAGGCTTAAAATTTTCTACTATTCGCAAAAATTCAAAAAACAGAAAATTACGATGATCTTTTTGATCATTTGTCCCAATAGTTGAAAAGCCCTGACAAGGTGGCCCACCGCAAATTAAATCTATTGTTTGATTAGCAATAATATCTTGAATTGATTCGGTGGTAATTTCGCGTAAATCCCCTAAAATTGTTTGAGAATGGGGATGATTTGCTTGAAAGGTTNNATTCCTAATAAACAGTTAAATCCTACCATTTCTAACCCGCAGGACATTCCCCCGGCGCCGGAGAATAAATCAATAAAGTTTTTCATTTTTCTACTTAATAAGATAATAGAATTAATTATAATATTTTGTTGTAATTATGAAATATTAAAGTCAATTTACACATACAAAAGTTGATTAAAAATTTCATCAGCCGTTAGAGTATCTAATAAAATAGCAACCCGTTGAGCGATTTCATGAGGACTTTTTTGAGGGACAATAATAATT
>DMPJ01000062.1:3635-5665 GCA_003456035.1 Planktothrix sp. UBA8402 | reverse complement strand
TATACCCTTGAACAATAGCATCCATCGAAACTTGGGGTAATGGCCCTTGTCCGCCATAATTAAAATAGGCCTTATTTGCTAAAGCGGGAAACTGTTGTCGATGGGTTTTTAGGGAAGGAATTGTCATAATATTGAAGGTTAGTTATTTTTCGCCAGGGAACACGCTGTAGAGACGTTCTATGGAACGTCTCTACTAAGTTTAATCTAAATAGGATATCTGATGTACAATTAATCATTGACACTTAAATAATTATGTTAATTACCGACAAACAACTGCTGCTTTATCAACGCTGTCAGAGACGGGCATTTTTAGAACGTTACGGCGATATTTCTCAACAAGATCCTCCTAGTGATTTTTTATTGAAACTGATCCGCGATAGTTCAGCTTATCAGAAGTATATTTTATCTCAATATCCCTATTCTAAACTTAACTCTTTTTTTGGAAATTGGGAGTTAGGCGCGAAACAAACCCTAGAGTTAATGCAGCAAGGAGTTGAGCGAATTTATCAAGGGGTTTTGCTGAAATTAGAGGTAATTAATCAATCTGAAATTGTAGAAACTAGGGATAATTTAGCAGAATCTGATCAAATAATTAAAATCAAATTAGTCAGTTCTCCTGAATTATTAGTTAAACAGCCAGGATTATCTAAATTTGGGGATTGGGTTTATGTTTCCCAGGATATTAAGTTAGGAAAACGTCCTAAACTCGATTATCAAATCATTTCTGCTTTTCATGCTTATTTATTAGAAGATATCCAAGGAATACAGCCGGAAACTGGTTGGTTGATTTTACGCGATAAAGCACCTTATTCGGTGAATTTGGAACAACGTCTTCCGCAAATGCACGAGGTTTTAAAGAATTATTTAAACATGGTTTTATCTGATCAAGAACCAGAGGTTTTTATTGCGAGACAAAAATGTAATTTATGTCAATGGAATAGTTATTGTTTGGACGTAGCGCGATCGCAAAATCATATTTCCTTAATTCCGGGTGTGACTCCAACTCGTTATTTAAGGTTACAGGAACTTAATTTAACTACGGTTGAAACCTTAGCGAATGCTACCCCTGACCAATTAGAAGTTTATCCCGAATTTGTGGAAGGAGTCGCTTTACAAATTATTAAACAAGCTGAATCTAATTTAGAGAGTAAAGCAATTAAACGTCAAGAGGAGTTTATCAGTTTTGAAGAAAACTTTAATTCTAGCGAATGGATTGATATTTTTCATAATAACTCTCAAACCAAGTTAAAAAAATTTCCCGTTGAGATTTATTTTGATATTGAAGCACAACCGGAATTAAACTTTGATTATCTACATGGAATGTTAGTGGTAGATAGGCGTTCAAATCAACAAAAATTTTATCCATTTTTAGCAGAAGATAAAACCCAAGAAGAATTAATTTGGAAACAGTTTTTAGAGTTAGTTTGGATGTATCCAATTGCTCCGATTTTCCATTTTTGTGATTATGAACCTAAAACGATTAAACGATTAGCGATGGTCTATAATACCCCGGATTATTGGTGGAAACCTGTGTTAAAAAGATTTATTGATCTTCATGCAAAAATGACAGAAACGGTCACACTTCCTGTGGAAAGTTACGCCCTTAAACCCGTTGCTAAATGGTTAGGGTTTGAATGGCGTGATCCGAAAGCAAATGGTGCTCAATCTGTTTGTTGGTATGAACAATGGTTAAAAACAGGCGATCGCACGTTATTAGATGCCATTGTACAATATAATGAAGATGATTGTCTTGCTACATTTCATGTTAAAGAATGGTTAACAGAATTTCTCAATGATTCGATATAATTTAGAAAACATAGGTCAATTCAATGCGGATTCTTTTATCTATTTTATTAGTAATTTTAACCTTAACTTTTTTTTTAGTTTTCAGCACGTCTAGTGTGGCGATTTCAACGGTGATTGATTTTATGGGACAAGGGAATTTAACTACAGGATTTCTCTATAATAATACAGAAGTCGGAGGTTTATCAGGAATTACCTATAACCGTAAACGCCTCACTACGAAGTAG
>DMPJ01000062.1:3353-3583 GCA_003456035.1 Planktothrix sp. UBA8402 | reverse complement strand
TGAGGCGTAAACGCCTCACTACGAGAGCATAACCAAAGCTTAACCTGGGAGACTTGACAACAGCTTGGGGTGATCGGCTATGCTGAAGGAAGAAACGTCGGTAATCAGTCTCTCGCTCTCAAATGGAGTCGTCCAGCCCGCGCCTGTCGGGTCTGAGAGTGGAGCCAAAATAAAACCTCATTGGGGGTGAAATTCTTCTTTACCTAGCGGTGCAACACCTTTTTAGTCGA
>DMPJ01000062.1:208-3293 GCA_003456035.1 Planktothrix sp. UBA8402 | reverse complement strand
GCAAAATTTAATTTATTTATTAACCCATTTTTATGAGTGTCTAACTTGGTAAAACCTGAATATTCCTGTGTCACCCATAGGAAACAGAGTTTTATCATCATAATTGATTTTTAACTCGATAACTATACCGATTTAAGTCAGAAAACTCTTGTTTTAAAAGGTTTCTGGCTTGATTAGAGTTTGGTTTAGAGTTCTCCATCATCCACAATGAATGGAGAGTAATACAAGGTTGTATAGAAACAACAACCTCCAGTTTTTGCTACAAATTTTTCAGTTCAATATTAAGTCAAAACCATCCGAATATTCGGAACAGTTTGTTATGAATACCTTAATTATTAAATCCTACGAAGGTCAAAAAGATTGGTCGGCGATCGCTAATTTATTTCAAGCGTGTCAAACCGTTGATCATCTCAGCGAAGATGAAAGTTTAGCGGACTTAAGATTAGGACTATCTTCTCCTAATGTTAATCCTCAACAAGATATCCGTCTGTGGACAGATGCAGAGGATCAACTTTTAGGGTTAATTGGCATTGAACCTCAAGCCTCTAAAACGGTGATTGATGGATATTTTGGGTTATATATTCATCCTAGTATCCGGTCTAGCAATTTAGGGAAAGAAATGTTGCGCTGGTGTGAAAATCGGATTCGAGAAATCGGACAACAAAAACGACAACCAGTACAATTACGAACCTATACTTTAGAAAATCAAAGCCAACAAAATCAACTTCTGAAAAAACAAGGATTTAAAGTGGATCGTCAGTTTATTACGATGGCGAAATCCTTAGAATCTCCTCTATCTATTCCCCAAATATCATCGGATTTTAGGTTATCCCATATTCAAGGAAAACAAGATATTTCGGCTTGGGTAGATTTATTTAATGAATCCTTTATTGATCATTGGGATCACCATGAATTAACAATTGAACAAGCCCAATATTGGCAAAATCAACCTAACTATAAATCCGAATTAGATTTAGTAGCAATTGCACCGACTGGAACCTTTGCAGCCTTCTGTAAATGTCAGTTAAACTCTAATCAAATCGGTTGGATTGAATGGTTAGGAACTAGACGAGGATTTCGGAAATTAGGCCTAGGAAAAACCATGCTATTTGCGGGTTTATCTCAACTCCAAAAAGCCGGAGCAACCACCGCCAAACTGAGCGTGGATGCCGATAGTTTAACCGGAGCAACTAAGCTTTATGAATCCGTTGGTTTCCAACCCGTAGCCACTTGGTTATCCTGGGTCAAACCATTATCCCGTCAAAATCTCAGCCAACTTTTCCCCCAACAAGCCACTGCTTAAACAGGACTTACGCAAATTTTGGGATGTAAACCCANNGTAGGGGTGATTCATGAATTACTCCTACTATTTATAGAGGTGATGCGTAAGTCCTGTTACAAATAAGCTAATAAATAGGGAACACTAGGTTCTAAATCATTGACTCGGTGTGAGGAGAAAATTAAGCGGTTATTGATAAGAATGGTTTCGATTGTTTGCTGACTTACATCGAAATATTCGGCTGCATCTTCTATTGCAGACTCCGAGTAGTCGTTATCCAAATAAGCCTGCAAGCTATCTAGGGGACAAAGAAACTCTGCCGCAAAAGCGCGCTGATATTTTTGCCTTGATGTTTTGATATCCGTGCTGGCAAGCCATGATTTTCCATCATTGCCATAAAGCAAATAATCACCAATAAGCCTAGCAAATTCAAATCTTTTGGCTAGTGGATGGCTTTTTCTTGGATGATAGTGAAACTCATTGTTCTCTAAGGGGACTGCAACTGAGATAGGTTGACGTTTTGGAGGCTGCCACGCATCATATTCAAATTCCTGTAAACCAAGCAAATCGCAAAGGATATTGTTGGTGAGGGGTTTTTCTTCATTGCCAATCTTCTTACGCACAAAAGATGCAACTTCTTTTCCTCGTTCCCAAGGTGCTTTTACCCTCTCTTGATTTACAGGCAAATTACTCCAATTAACAGGCTTTCCCTTAAGTCCAGTGGATTCGATCAGTTCTTTAATTGCGCTGAAGGGTCTGGTTTCTGATGATTCTTTGCCGCAAGTGGGAGCTAGTTCATAAAGCGTTTCATTTCCCATGTTTTTAGCGAGATCAAGAGCCTCTTTCACGATCTCATCGGGACATTCATCGGGATCAAAGCCCAATTTAGCTTCACAACGACGGTACATTGTTGAATCTGGGTTAGATCGTTCTTCCTTAACTTCTTCCCAAAGGTGAGCTAAAGACGTGCCATGAACTCCTGTTTCATTAAGACGGGATACAACAGATTCAATGAATGCGGCCGCTATTTCACCAAATTCAAGGAAATTTTCCGAGACTGGATGATCGAGACCATTTATGTATCTAACTGATTGTTTCTCAGTAGAATCGGATGAAGTAGCCCATATTTGCATAGATTTAGTATCTGAAGCGAATATAACCCTCGGCCAAATAAACCCTTGATTGGATGCCGTTAATTCATGGGCCATTCTCCAATCAACCGAGGGCTTACTTCTTGCAGGAAGAGGCTCGAAAAGTAATCTCCACCACGAAGAAGCCATCCACGATGCCAGGGGATAGGCAGAAACCAAAACAGTAGGCTCAATCTTTTGAGACCAAATATCCTGATTCTCAGTCAGATTGACTTCTCCCGCTTGGAAACTAAACATACCCATAGTCTGCTCAATTTCGGGCGAATTATCTCTACTGGGCAACCAGTCAAAATTAAGACTTAGCTTTTTCACTCCGAATCCTCCATTGGTTGATTACCTCTTCATAGAAAGGATCTTCCTTTGGTATAGGATAACCATGATACGATCCTTGCTCAGACGACTCAAGCTGTGCTTCTAGTGGAGTTCCATCATCCATAACAGACCAAACATTTTTTGGATACTGACCTTCAACACGATCACTAACCAAGCCGATTTTAATGCCTTTTCTCAGTAAATTTAGAGCTTCTCTTCTGGTGAAAACCTTAACGGAGTCACAAAGGGACTTAGCTGGTCTAGGAGAACTAGGGGGCGTAAGTTTGAAATCACCTGGATTCATTTTATGTTCGGGATTTCCGCCATACTGCGCTTGTGATGC
>DMPJ01000062.1:0-190 GCA_003456035.1 Planktothrix sp. UBA8402 | reverse complement strand
TTTGTTACGTTTATCCATGAAAATAAAGCACTGTCTCAACCTTAGCACATTTCAGATATCCACTAACTCTACTTTATCTATACTTCAGTCCTCGCGGATTTTAATAATCGGTATATATAGCGTAATTGCGTAAGTCCTGATTTAGATGATTAACAGCTTACAATAGGGGTATTGATTAGAGACGCGCCAT
>DMPJ01000407.1 GCA_003456035.1 Planktothrix sp. UBA8402 | reverse complement strand
GATCAATTTCTTCCGGGGGTAAAGATGGGTAAGAAGATACATTTTCACCCAGTTCTTTTCCCCCCCTTAGCAAGGGGGGGTTAGGGGGGGTCTGGGGGGTCTGAAATTTATGCCATAAACCCCATAAACTATTAGCAAGTCCTGGCTTTTCTGCTGCTAAAGTTTGAATCATAACTAATAATAAAAATGGTAACGCTGGGAGAGAATATTGATAGATTAAACTGCGTTGCATCGGGTCAATGGATAATATATTGAGTAATAAAGTTGGAATGGCGGGAATTAATACAATAAACTTTTGAGGATTTAACCACCAAATCACCGCTACACTAAATTCTAATAGATAAATAAAGGTATTCATAGAAAATAGTTTCCCTAAAATCAATTGGGGTTTAATAATTGTATTGATAATCACCCCAAAAACCGAATCTCCTAAATAATTATATCGAGATACTCCGGCGGCTTCTTGACCACTATAAACAGGAATCATAACCTGAGTTACAATTAAAAACCAAGTGATTCCTAACACTATTGCTATCATGCCATAGAGACGTCGTTGTTCAAAAAATATTAACCAAAATCCAATCGCAATCACAGTTAAAGCTAAAACTGCTTTACAGGCTAATATCCAAATAATTGCGATAATAAACCAGATAATTTTTTTCTGTTTTGCTGCTAAAACTGCTCCGAAAATTGCGGGAACTGCTAAAATATCTGGGTGGAAATCAAATAAATTAATATTAAAAATTTCAGGATATAGTAAATAAGCGATCGCAACTGCTAAAGATAACCGTTGATTTAATCCAGCTAATTGAGCTAATTTCCAAGTCAATCCGGCGGCCGAACCTAAACAAATTGCTTGGACTAAAAACAACCAATAAACAGTAGGATAAATCTTGTATAATAATGATAAAGGATAAATAGCGATCGCTCCATGATCTCCCAAAAAATGAAACCCCAAAAATGAAGAAATGGGTTGACTTCCTCGACTAATTAAGTATATAATTTGATCATAGATTCCTAAATCATAGGCAGTGGATTGAAATAAAAAATGACGTAAACTGCTATAGAAAAATAAAATAATTGTGCCAATTCCCACAATTTTCCAGATAGAAAGGGAAAATAGGCCGTTAGTCTCTATTGGTGCTGAAGGTTCGGGATGGTCTGGATGGGTTTGCATTTTGTTCATTACTCACAACAAAATTCAGTCTACCTGAGTTCTGAATCTTCTGAACAGTCGAATCTTAGATTAAACCTCAATCTTTTAACTCATAGATGACGTTACCAAACCGATTTGAGTCGGAATTCATCAATGGGGAGCAACCATCGTACTATGGTTATATCAAATAGTTCTTAAGAAAAGATGAAAGCAATTACACTTCTTGGTTCTACAGGTTCCATCGGGACTCAAACCTTAGACATTGTAGCAGAATATCCCGAACAGTTTCGGATTGTGGGGTTAACCGCCGGACGGAATATTACCCTATTAGCCCAACAAATTCGCGTCTTTCGCCCCAGTATCGTTGCTATTTCTAATCCTGACCAGTTACCCGAATTAAAAGCCCTGATTGCCGATATTAACCCCCAACCAATTTTACTCGCGGGAGAGGAAGGAATTATCGAAGTTGCAGGTTATGGGGACTCGGAAGCAGTAGTTACCGGAATCGTCGGTTGTGCGGGTTTATTACCTACAATTGCCGCCATTGAAGCCGGAAAAGATATCGCCCTTGCTAATAAAGAAACTTTAATTGCTGGCGGGCCGATTGTCAATCCTTTAATTGAAAAATATGGGGTAAAATTATTACCTGCGGACTCGGAACATTCCGCAATTTTTCAATGTTTACAAGGAGTTTCTCAAGGCGGATTAAGACGAATTATTTTAACCGCTTCTGGAGGTGCATTTAGAGATTGGCCTGTGGAGAAATTAAAAGAAGTAAAAGTAGCTGATGCTATTACCCATCCTAACTGGTCAATGGGGAAAAAAATTACCGTTGATTCAGCCACAATGATGAATAAAGGTTTAGAAGTAATTGAAGCCCATTTCTTGTTTGGATTGGATTATAATGATATTGAAATTGTGATTCATCCCCAGAGTATTATTCACTCCTTAATTGAGTTACAAGATACCTCCGTTTTAGCCCAATTGGGTTGGCCGGATATGCGTTTACCGATTTTATATGCCATGTCTTGGCCGGAACGAATTTATACAAATTGGGAAGGTTTGGATTTAGTTAAAGCGGGGAATTTAACCTTTAAAGAACCGGATCATAAAAAATACCCTTGTATGCCTTTAGCTTATGCCGCAGGACGGGCGGGCGGTTCAATGCCTGCGGTTTTAAACGCGGCAAATGAACAAGCCGTCGCCTTATTTTTAGAAGAAAAAATTGAGTTTTTAGATATTCCTCGTGTGATCGAATTAACTTGTGATCATCACCGAGTTGATAATCGAGAAAATCCCAGTTTAGAGGATATTATAGAATCAGATCGTTGGGCAAGACAAGAAGTAATTGCGGCTGCTGAAAAACTCGGTCAAAAAATTGCGGTTTAAGTTTTAGGGAAATTTGTCGGGTGGGTAAGCTCCGCGCACCCACCAAATGTTATGCTTTGTCGCCATTTATTTCTGGTAATAAAATTAGTTGATATTTCCCGGATGTTGAGGTGCGTGCGTTGGCACTTACGCACCCTACTTTGATCAATTTATAGTAGGGTGGGTAAGCTTTCCAATTTCCCAACTGTCTACTAATTTATCAAAAAATCATCCAACCAAAACCCTAATGAACTCAAGCCACATCAGGGTTATCCCTTTTCCTAGACCCTGAGAATATCCTATCAACCCTGTAGAACTTAGAATAGTAGCACTCACCAACCAGAAATCAATTAAACCCCTAGGTATATTCTAATCAAAGCACTAGGAAAATATATGATTTCAAATAGAGTTCGCAACTTTTTAATTGCCACAATTTTTCCGTTTATGATTAGTTTATTCCTGCCGATGTCGGGAAACGCCCAAACCCCAAGCAGTAACGGAAATACTGATATATTTATTCTAAAAACTCAAGATGCCACTGATAATATGTTTAATGTTCCCGTGATTTCCAATTTTGATTGGTTCAATGATAGTGATAAAATTGGTTTAACTAATGGCATCAGTGAAGCCGATTTAGACTATACTAAATTGATTGATTTTGATGGAGATGGACGGTCTGATGATGTTGTCATTAAAATTAAATCCACCCAAGAAATTTTAGGGGTAGTTTTGAATGCTGATGATTTTGTTTTAGAAGGAGAATTTGTTTCTATTCCTTCCCTGGCGACTCAACCTATTGCTTGCTTACCCAAAGCTAATATTACTACCTGTCAAGTTCCCGCTTTTAACCCAACAATTTTGCAATCTTCTTCGAGTGTAACCTCCTCAGAAATTTCTGAACAGAAAGCACAAATCAGTCCCCAAAATTAAACCGCGCAAAACATAGACCTCCTTGCATCTATCCCCAACCATCTGATTAGAGTTCAATCTAGGCTTATAATTGAATAACTGGTAACAAGATTACACTTTTAACGATAACCTCAAAAATGACCTCAACTTTAACTCAAGTTTATCCGATTATTTGGGAAAGCGATCGCGCTTCCCTGATCGACCAAACCCGTCTCCCCGATGAATATACCCGCATAGAAATTACCACTTATCAACAAATGGCCGCAGCCATTAAAACCATGATTGTTCGGGGTGCGCCCGCCATTGGCATTGCCGCCGCTTATGGGTTATATTTAGGGGCGAGGGAGATTCAAACTTTAGACCGTCAAGAGTTTTTTAACCAATTAGAAATCATTGCCCAAGTCCTACGCGCTACCCGTCCCACGGCGGTTAATTTATTTTGGGCTATTGATCAAATGTTGAAAACCGCAACAGAAACCCCAGGAACAATAGAGGAGATTAAAACCGCCTTATTACAAAAAGCAAATACCATTAGGGAAGAAGATATTCAAACCTGTTTTGCCATCGGAGAAGCCGGGTTAATAGTATTACCTGAAACCCCAGAAAAACTAACTATTCTCACCCATTGTAACGCAGGTGCTTTAGCAACGGGAGGCTATGGAACCGCGTTAGGTGTAATTCGTTCGGCTTGGAATTCAGGAAGGTTAAATCGAGTTTTTGCCGATGAAACCCGCCCCCGTTTACAGGGAGCAAAATTAACAACCTGGGAATGTGTACAGGATCATATTCCGGTAACATTAATTTCCGATAATATGGCTGCCCACTGTATGAAACAGGGGTTAATTCATGCCGTAGTTGTAGGAGCAGATCGAATTACAGCTAATGGCGATGCTGCGAATAAAATTGGCACCTATAGTTTAGCAATTGTGGCTAAATACCATCAAGTTCCTTTCTTCGTTGCAGCACCGTTATCAACGGTTGATTTTAAATTAGCAACTGGGGATGAAATTCCCATCGAAGAACGAGACGTAACCGAAGTTTATCAAGTTGGAACAACTCGAATTTGTCCCGAAGGTGTAGAATTTTTTAATCCAGCTTTTGATGTGACTCCGGCAGAATTAATTACCGCTATTATAACAGAAAAAGGGGCGGTTATTCCTGGGGAATTAAAACAATTTTCTGTTAGTTAAGGAACCACAAAGGCACGAAGACACGAAGGAATGAAGACTGAAACCTATCTTGACGTACCATTCAGTCGTACAATGATTTTGATGGGTTTCGTTTTTACTAGGAGACTTCAATGCCAGAGGCAGTTGGTGTCATACAAGCCCTGGGTTTTCCAGGGATTTTAGCCGCAGCAGATGCGATGGTCAAAGCTGCGCGGGTCACTCTTGTTTACTATGATTTAGCAGAACGGAGTGAATTTATCGTGGCAGTTCGTGGCCCGACATCGGAGGTGGTTCCTGCTGTACAAGCTGGTGTTGAAGCGGCAGAAAGGACGTTTGGCTGTTCAGTGATTACTTACTATGTTGTTCCTAACCCCCCTGAGAACATTGTAGATGTTATGTCTATTGGCTACACAGAACTGAGTGAACGTTTTCGCACTTAAGATAATTTCTAATTTTGCGAAAAATATTCAATTTCAACACTTTTAAAGTCTAGTTAATTTAGGAGAAAGTTAATGGCAGAACAAGCAGTTGGAGCTTTAGAAACCAAAGGATTTCCTGGGGTTTTGGCCGCCGCCGATGCGATGGTAAAAGCGGGTCGGGTGACGCTGGTGGGATATATTCGGGCGGGAAGTGCGCGGTTTACAATTATGATTCGGGGCGATGTTTCTGAAGTTAAAAACTCTATGGATGCCGGAATTGCGGCCGTCGATAAAGCCTATGGTGCTGCATTAGAAAGTTGGGTAATTATTGCCCGTCCCCATGAAAATGTGGTGGCTGTTTTACCGATTGATTTTAATGAGAGTGTTGAAGAATATCGGACAGCGGCGGAAGGTTTAACCTTACCTAGAGGTATTTAATTAAGTTATTAATATTAGGAGCAAAATTAGCTACCCTTGCATCTGAATAACCGATTTTGAAGCATCTCAGAGATCCTTGGCTAGACTAGGTTCTACTCAGAATAACAGCCCGATTGTGATTCTGAACAGTCAAGAATCCAAGCATCTCTGAGATCCTTCGGTAGAATAAGTTATAGCAGCAGATGATAATATAGCCATGATCAGAAGTGGAGAATAGGGTATTTGTGCGATCGCCAACACATTTCACCCCCCATTAAAAATTTGCTCTGCTGTTAAATTCAACTCGGTCAATAGCAAAGATTCAACTTTGTCTTCTCCGCGAAATAGCTTAATTTGATACTCACCATCAATAAACTGATAAACTGATAAAGTTGGCTGTTTAGGAGAACCAATATAACGGCTACCTCCTAACCCTAAATAATCCACAATCCAATATTCAGCAATTCCTAAAGCTTCATAATCAATCATTTTGTGGGCGTAATCATCGCGCCAATTTGTACTAACAACTTCAATGATTAGGGGAATGGACAAGCCTTGAGTAATTGTTGAGGATTTTTCCCATCGAGACTCATTCGCTGCTACGGCTTGTCTATCTAATATAATCACATCTGGATTATAGCCAGAGTTATCGCTAAATTTAATTGTACATTCTTTGGGAATAAAATAAGGAAGTTGTNNGCGATCGCTGAATGTTTACCCGTTGGATTAGGCATTTCAACAACAACTCCGTTATGTAATTCATAATGTCCGCTTTCAGGTTTCCAGTCCAGAAACTCATCAAAAGTTATTAACTTGGATATAGTTTGAGTCATTGGGAAAACCTCATTACCTATTAATTGACAGAAAAATCAATTTTGCTAAAATCATTGGTATGACCTAAAAACTCAATCTCATCTTCTTGAGTCCAAGTTCCAGCTAAAAAATCAAGGTCATGGTAATTTGTAATTTTATGACTTGAATCTTCTAAGTTACCCTCTGGAAGAAATGTGATAATAACTGGGGTTTTAGGGGGAATATTCTCAGGAATTTCATTTAATTCAATTTTGCCATTAAGATAAATTCCTTGAATTGTTTTGAGCATAAATTTTCTCCTTTTCATGTCAATTGGTGTGGGAATTCTTGCTCCGATTCGGTTAAACCAGAAGAATGGAGAATAGGGGATTCGAACCCCTGACCTCTGCGGTGCGATCGCAGCACTCTACCAACTGAGCTAATTCCCCTAAAGAGTCAGAGGATCAATGTGTGAGGAATGATCTCTGACTCCGATTTACTATTATAACACAACTAAACCTGAGATTGCAAGGGTTCTTGTAAAAATTTTTTTTGCATCCGCTCCAATTCCAGATCACTGAAGCGATCAACAGCCCAATTTGCCCAGCGTTGCAGGATATGGAGGGGATAGGTATGGGCGACACCCACAACTTGGATTCCGGCCCGCCCGGCTGCCATAATCCCCACAATGGTATCCTCTACAGCCAGACATTCCGATGGCTGTAAATCTAGGTTAGGGTAAACCTGGTTTAATCTTTGTAGACCTAACAAATAGCCTTCCGGTTCGGGTTTACTCAGGGTAATGTCATCCCCGGCGACAATAATCGGAAAATAATCTTTCAGTCCACTGCGAGTTAACACCAATTCCACTTCCGCCCCTAACGCCCCGGTGACAATTCCTAACTTTAGATCCGCCGCTTGTAACTGTTGGAGCAAATTCTCCAGACCCGGATAGAGGGGAAGTTGTTCTAACTGTTCTAAATAATGGCGATAGCTAATAGATTTACGTTCAATTAATTGATCTAAATAGGCATTAGTAACGGCGCGACCTCGATAGGTTAATAGGTCTGTTAAACAGGCGCGATCGCTACGTCCCAAAGAGAATCTGCGAATTTCCGATCGTTTAGAACGTAGGTTTTCTGCCAGCAAAAGTTCGGCTATGAGTTGTTCATGGATGGACTCATCGTTAATAATAATTCCATTAAAATCAAATAGAACTGCCTTTAAACTCATCGTTGCAAACAACCATATTAACGTTCTGTGGCCAACCAAGCCCGGAGAATTTCCCCCACTGACCACGCTTGGGCCATACAACCATGGGGGTGCATGGGGGCATTACCGTCAAAAATTTCGCTAATTGTTCCTAGACCGGATGTAGTCAGATGGTTGACAATCGGATCTAAGAAACTGCGGGCAACAGTAGGATTTTGGAATACCCGCAAATGGGCAATCACAAATGGCCCTAAAAGCCAAGCCCAAACCGTTCCTTGATGGTAGGCACTATCTCGTTGTACCGGATTTCCCCCATAATCTCCCCGATAGTTTAAATGATTGGGGGCAAGCGATCGCAATCCTGATGACGTGAGCAAAAACCGTCCGCAGGTTTCAACGACGGCTTTTTGTTGTTCATGGGATAGGGCGCTATGGGGTAGGGAAACGGCAAAAATTTGATTCGGACGCAGGGAAGCATCATCGCCATAAATCCCATCTATGAGATCATAACAATAGCCCAATTCGGGATTCCAGAACCGCTCAAATCGAGCTAAGGCGCGATCGGCAAGGGCATCATATTCTTGATAGGGTCTGCCAATTTGACGGGCAAATTTCCCCATAATTCGCAGGGCGTTATACCAGAGGGCGTTAATTTCCACGGGTTTACCGATGCGGGGAGTCACAACCCAGTCACCGATTTTGGCATCCATCCAGGTTAACTGTGAACCCGGTTCTCCGGCGTAGAGTAGACCATCGCCGGGATCGAGGTGAATATTGTAGCGAGTTCCACGACAATGATATTGAATAATATCGGCCAAAACTGGAAACAAATTCTCGACAATATCAATATCTTCGGTGAGGTCATAATATTGACGAATCGCTTCAAAATACCACAGGGTAGCATCTACGGTATTGTAGTCGGGGGTTTCGCCAGCGTCGGGGAAACGGTTAGGTAACATTCCCTCCTCGACATATTTGGAGTATGTATAGAGGATGGCACGGGTGATTTGTAGGCGTCCGGTGGTGATGGTAATGCCAGGTAAACTGATCATTGTGTCCCGTCCCCAATCCCCGAACCAGGGATATCCGGCAATAATAGTTTTACCGATGGGATTTTCGGGAATAGCACGGTTAACCACAAATTGATCCGCCGCAAATACCAACTGGTTTACCCATTCAGGAACTTCCCTAATATTAACTGGACAGCTATCTTGCCAAAATCCTAATAATTTGCGTTCGTAGCTGCGACGGACTTCTAGGGCGGCTTCTGCGTTTAAACTGGGGTTAGGTTCGGTACTGGCAACAAAACACAAGGATTCCCCTGGGTGCAAGGTGGCGGTAAAGGTGGCAATATGGAGATGATCCTCGTGATCCGTGAGGCCGCGATCGCGTTCCCTAGCTAAATCAAAGTTATAACACCATTCATGGGCAGGTTTTACCGTAGCCCGGTCTGTGAATAAATAAAAGGGAATAGCTTCAGAAAAGGCAGTCACGCCAACCCCGTTTTCCACCGCTTCTACTTGCATTTTCCAATTCCGAGCATGGGTATCGCTATGATGATCCCGATAATTAACTAGGGTTTTGAGGTTAAGGGTAATTGGCCCCGAAGCCCTAGTTAAGCTATAGCNNTTCTGGCTGCATCCAAATTCGTTTTTCTAGGATGGCATCAGCACAGGCAAATTTCCAGGTGGGTATGGTACGTTCTAAGTGAAACTTTTCAATATTATGATGTCCGTAACCGTTAACTGCGCCGCCACACCAACGATTAGTATACAGGGGATAAACTTGTCCGTGATATTCTACAATTTCGTCTATTTTTGTGACTAATAAAGTCCGCCCTAATGGGGGGTTTAAAGCCGCCACTAATAAACCATGATAACGCCGTGTCAGTAAGCCTGCTATTGTTCCTGAAGCATAGCCACCGATGCCATTAGTAACTAACCATTCCCGTGTTTCTGCATGGGGCAAATCACAGCAGATTTCTCGTCCAAAATTAATAGTCATACCACCTTAAACACTCAAAATTTTGCAT
>DMPJ01000326.1:15765-19934 GCA_003456035.1 Planktothrix sp. UBA8402 | reverse complement strand
TAACAGCATTTTTAACTGACTATATCGTTCTCCTGTGTATACCCCAAAAACAACTTTTAAAATCACATCCAAGGAAATTTCTTGCATTATTTCTCTGGCAATAAAAGGCTTTCCTTCGGATAATTTACTCATGACTTTTTGGGTAATATCCGTGATTAATTCTCCATAGTCTCGCATTCTTTCCCCATGAAAGGATGGCATTAATAATTTCCGTTCTCGTTTATGGCGATCGCCCTCTAACATAAAGATAGCGTTTTCTCCGGTTAAAGGCGCTAAAATTTTATTAAAAGAACCCGGAGTTTCAAAAGCATCATCGGTGAAAATTTTCTGAATTGCTTGGGGATGACTAACATAAATCCAGGGATTTTCTGCCCCCAGAACATAATTAGTAAAAATATCGCCATATTGTTTAACGTGGGTATCCATATAATGGAGGGGGTTAGCGATCCAATATATTTCTTGTAGCAGAGCAGGACGTCGAGATCCGGGGGGAAGTTGTGTATTCATAATCAAAGTTTCAGAGTGATCAAATTAGGTTATAGTTTATTCTATATTAACCATATACAAAGAATTTGCAACCGGGTTTAAATACTCCCATAGTTTAATTTTAATTAATTCTCCGATACCGCATTCCAGGTAATTGTTCCACTAACTCTAATAATTCTAATTGTAATAACGCTGCTGATAGATTTCCGGCTTCTAAATTTAGATTAACAATAATTTGATCAAAAGCAGTCGGTTCCGATGAAAGTGCTTGCCAAACTTGAGCTAATTCGGGGTCTAAATCGGGTATAGATTTTGGGGGTTGAACCGGGATTTCAAATAAAGATAATTGTTGCGGTTCATCTAAGGGTGGCATTGCTCCTAATTGCGCTAATAATTCCTCTAAATTAACTGGAATCCTACTTGCACCCCCATTAATTAATTTCAAACAACCTAGGGATTTTTTATCATCTAAACGTCCGGGTAAAACATACACATCTCGACAAAATTCATTAGCAACATTAGCCGTAATTAATGCTCCTGATTTCTGGGGAGCTTCCATCACAAAGGTTGCTCGACTTAACCCGGCAATAATTCGATTTCGTTGGGGAAAATGACGGGCATTTGGTTGAGTTCCAGAGGGATATTCACTGACTAATAATCCTTGATTCATTACCCGTTCACAGAGTTGAAGATTTTCTTTAGGATAGGCAATATCTACCCCAGTTCCTAATGCTGCAATTGTTCGTCCTCCTACTTCTAAACAACTGCGATGGGCTTGGGTATCAATTCCCGCCGCCATCCCCGAAACAATTGTAAATCCCCGACGGGCTAAGGTCATACTAATTTGACGAGTCCAGCGACAACCGTATTCTGTGGGAGTGCGGGTTCCAACAATAGCAACCATCGGGGTAATGCCTTGATTTTCCAGGGGTTCAACAATTCCCCGATAATATAAAACCGGAGGAAAGTTAGGAATTTCTAATAATAATCTAGGATATTCAGGATCAGCAGGAGTCCAAAAACAAGGGTTTTTAGCAGTATGTTGTTCTAAGAATTGTTCGGGGTTAAATTGCGATCGCTGTTGGACAATTTTATCAACGGTTTGTTTGCCAAAACCTTCAACTTCTATCAATTCATTGGCTGTTGCTGTCCAAGCAATTTCTAACTTTTTAAAATGCTGTTGTAGACGTTGAATTGAAACCGAACCTACCCCATTAATTTGCGACCATATTAACCAATAGTCTCTTGCTTTTAACAAAGTTTAAATCCTCTATTTTTTAGATTTTAACTAAAACAATTGTAGATTAATTATTACTAATTTACAATAGAAAACCCCGCCGGACAAATAACCTCTCGGTTTGTAAATAGAGGAACCTGAGAAATGAGTTGTTGGGTGGGTTGATCACTTTCACAGATAATAGATTTTGTGGTCATATTATTAACAGATGAAGGTTGGATCGTATAAACAATTCCAATATAACTTTTTAATCCTGGCCGTTTAGCTAGGGCTATGGATTGAACTAGGGTTTGTTCATTAATAATTTTCAGATTATAGGAATAATTTCGAGTTTCTGAGGGAAGACCTTTGATAAATTCTTCTAAATTAGGTTTAAATAGACCATATTCTGTATAAATGGTTTGATTACCCCGATTCATAATCTCAATATATTGTCTCGCTTCTAATTGTGTATCTTGATCTGCTTGTGCTTTCAATTCTGATGCAGTTGGAGTTTTTATAGTAACTAAAGACGGAATTATCGTACTATCAGACATCTTTTTAAACACAAGAGGTTGAGACTTAAATGTTGTAATGGCTGGTTGTTCATCTCCACTAATATTTAAGTCTAACTGGAGTTCTCCATCTTCTGTAAAATCAAAAATTGCCGTTCCTACAATTTTCCCTTGACCATCACGGAACATCATAAATCCTGGTTTAAAAGTTGGATCAATTGTGTATTGTAATTGTATAGCTTCAATGGCTGTTATAAACACATAAATCTTGCCATCCTCAGTAAAAATAATACCAGAGGAAAGATTAGTTGGAACTTGCCATTTTCCGACAATTTTTTTAGCAACTGCATCCTGGGGTTGCGCCGCTAAAATTACAGAAGTATGGGGAGGTTGTAGGACTAAACTTTCCATACCCAAACCCAATAAAGTTAAAGCTATTGATGAAATAATTATACCTTTTTTCTGACATAAAACCATAGTTTTTTCTCCTATTAATATAATTCTAGCATTAATTTTTTACGATATTCTTTAGTCAGAGGATGGTCGTCTCCGAGTAAATTAAAAATAGTTAACATCGCTTTTTTGGCTGCATCTTCTTTGAATTTTCGATGGGTTGCCACAATATCTAAAAATAAAGATAACGCTTCTTGATACTCCTGCGCTAAAGTTAATTGACAGGCTTTATCATAATTCTGTTCTAATTCGCTATCTCCAGAAGCAGTAGCATCTTTTTTGAATTGAATTAATTGTTTCAAAGATTGAGCTTTTAGGAAAAATTCTTGCTGATCTTCTCGAATAGTATTTAACAATTTTTCGGCATTTTCAAGTTGATTCAGCACAATTAAAAAATTAGCTGCTTCTAACACCACCTCCGGGCGATCTGGATAGGCATAAAATAATTTATCTAGTAATTGTTTAACTTGGGGAAAACTCTTGTCAGCGATCGCATTTCTGACCGCTTCTAAACTTTGTTCAAAATTAGATTTTAAATTCATTTGACTCAGGGTTTCTCTAATTTTAATTTCCGTTAATGCACCGACAAAACCCGGACGCACTTCCCCTTGATCAACAATTCTCACATCTGGTACACCTTCAACTTGATATTGACTTGCTAATTCAGGATTTTGATCGATATCAATTTTTGCTAAAATAAAATCGTATTCTTTCACCAACTTTTCTAAGATTGGTTTTAAAATTTGGCAAGGGCCACACCAAGTTGCATGAAAGTCAACAAATACAGGTTTTTCATAAGAAACCTTGATCACCTCTGGCTCAAAGTTAGATTGATCAACATCGATCGCATATCCCATCTGACAAATCCTCCGATTGATTTTGTTTCCTATTTTATCCTAAATGTTCAGAGTTTTGACTCAGCATCTCTGAAAAGAAAAAAATTATCCCCTATCTCAACAGTTGAGAATATGATCAACACAAATCTTAAAATTATCATCGGGTTAACGACTATCTTGATTTTTGCTTCTGGTTGTGGCTTAAATTCCTCTGACTCTCCACCGCAAAATTACAATTTAGAGACGGAGGTTTCTAACCCATTCCTAGAAGATTCTATTTTTTATCCGGCTAAACTATCAAACTTGATTATTCCTCAACCTCAAGGGACAAACTCACCCGCAGAAATAGCATTTCAAGCCAGAGGTTTAGCCATTAGAAAAAAATTAGCTGCTATTAATTTAGATGAAAAGGATGCTTGGTGGCGACGAATTAAACTTGGTGATCCTCATAAATATTTATTACCAATTATTTTAGCACGATTAAGTCTACAAAATCAAGCCCTAGGAAAAAATTATGATCCGCAACATAGTTGGGATATTTTGTTAAAAATGGATCAAGATAAACAGGATCTTTATCATTTTCGCGCCCCTTTAGATGTGCGAATTTTCTTTTTATTTAAGGATACAATGCCTTTGGAGGTTAAACTTGCCTATCGCCGTCAA
>DMPJ01000326.1:13942-15738 GCA_003456035.1 Planktothrix sp. UBA8402 | reverse complement strand
GTTAGCATTAATGAATGGTAGTGGTTTTCCGGTGGGAGATCCGGCGAGTGCTGCCACAAATGAAGCCTGGTTACGTTCAGAATTAAATAAATTTTTAACTATTGGTCAGGGAGAGTTTCATTCTTCTATTTATTATGGATATAGTATTAGTGGGTTATTAAATCTCTATGATTTTTCTCAAGATCAAAAATTACGAGAATTAGCCAAAGGATTATTAGATTGGTATGCTACAAATATGGCATTACGCTTGAGTTGGGGAACCGCAGGAGGGGCGGAAAGTCGAGGATTTGACCGCAATACTTGGAATAATGGATTAACTGCTGTGGCTTGGTTATGGTGGGGAGATCAACTCAAATTCGCCGAAAAAATGGATGATCAATATGCTAGGTTAGCTTTACCTGCGGCTTTAAGTTCCTATCGTCCTCCGGAAATTTTAACAGCGATCGCGCGTAAAGAAATTCCCCTACCTTTTGAAGCAAAAGCCAGCCATCCTGCTTATTATAGTTATAATCAAAGTAATCGTCTTTGGGAAGATTTTTATATCACAAAAAACTATAGTTTGGGAACCCTATTAGAACCCGCTAGGGTATATCAAGTTAAGGGAACTATTCGCGCCCAATATGCTACTTATAAATTAGTTGTTCGAGATCCTAAAGGTGAACAAAATGCGGTAATTAGTTTAGGAGGAACCTATCACGGCCCCCAAGCCACAGGGAGGAGTCCAGGGGATCAATTAGTACAAAAACGGGGGGCGGTTATCTTACAATTAATATTAAATGAAACGGATTTAAAAGCCGGAGTTCCTGCTGCACANNTTAAAAGCCGGAGTTCCTGCGTCATCTCATCTGGTTTTACCCCAACAATATGGTCAGCCTCAACGTTATCAAAATTGGTATATTTGGAAAATTAATAATATTTGGTTGATCGCTCGACCTTGGGGTGATAAAATAGAGTTAAAATCCTCAATTTCTGAAAAAGAACCTAACTTACAAGCCTTAGCAGCAATAGGAGATCAAACCGCGTGGATCACCGATGTGGCTGCGGTTTCTGATTATCCTAATTTGCAACAGTTGAAAACTGGATTAAATCAAACCGAAATTGTCGATAAAGATTGGAAAAATCAAGGGAAATTAAGTTATAAAAGTTTAGCAGGCGATCGCTTAACTCTAACCTATCAAAAAAATGGAGCCCTTGGGGACGCCATAATTAATGGAGAAAAACGAGTATTAGAAAATTGGCCAGTTTTAGACAGTCCTTATATTCAACAAAAGCTGTATAGTGGCCAACTGGAGATTAAAGTCCCTCAACAACCCCCCTGGCGACTGCGAGCCACTTTAATGGGGCCAACTTGGGAAATGGACAAGTAAAATTAAATTGTAAATGTATTGAAATTCATACAGGATTAATGTAAAATTTATGTACAAATCGGGGTTCTGAACCTAAAATCTTAATTTCATCCCCTAGACAACGGGTAAAAACCCGACTTTTTGGCTTTCTGGGATTCTTTTTGATAAAAATTGATATCAATTGATTGTAAGGTTACAAGAGTAATCAGTATTTTTCCTGAATAATTAATGGGGTTTATACTATCAATGACTGTCAATTCTAGCCCAATGTTTTTTATGTCCGATGACTGGTTAACCATTATTTTCCGCCTCGGAATGGCTTTGTTAATTGGAGGTGTGATTGGATTAGATCGTGAGCAACAGAGTAGACCTGCTGGACTTAGAACCTATATGATTGTTAGTTTGGGGGCGGCAATTTTTGTGATGATTACCCTACAAGCCGGGTTAGAT
>DMPJ01000326.1:0-13890 GCA_003456035.1 Planktothrix sp. UBA8402 | reverse complement strand
AAGTTAAAGGACTAACTTCGGCGGCAGCTTTATGGTTAACCGCAGGTTTAGGAACTTCTGCTGGATGTGGATTATGGCGGATGAGTTTAATCGGAACTTTAATGACCTTACTCATTTTAAGAGGGTTCAAAAAAGTCAAAGGGACTTCAATTTATCGGCTGCGAGTTTATAGACATTTTTATAAACAGCAACGAATCCCTCGTCCTAAAACTCCAACACATACTGAGGGAACAAATTCAGAAGAATAATAACACAAAAAAACATAAAAAATGAACCGATTAATTGCTGATATTTTCACTGGAATTGCCACCTTTACCGCCACAAATATTGATGATCTTCTCATCCTCACCCTATTTTTCTCCAAAGTCAATGACCAGTTCCGGCCTAGCCAAATTATCATAGGTCAATGCTATTTCCAGAATTTTAACCGGGTATGGTCATACTTTTGTTCCCTGTGTGTTAATTGGTTTAGGCGTTTTTATCGTCCGTCGAGATATTGAAGAAGATAGTTATGAACCCCCTGACCGTTGGGTGATTATTTTTAGTTTAGTAATTACATTATTAGGGTCATAAATTATTTATTTTGTTTTCACCAGTCCTGTATCCAGTCCCCTTGATTTCGGTGGCTTTTAATAACAGGTGGTAATAGGGTGCAAAGGAATAGTAATCAAATATCAATATCTATTCCTTTTCTGCTTCTACTTGTTCAACTTCTTCAACTAAAAAAACTAAGGAGAAATTCTGTCTCATTTTTTGATTAATAAAATCTTGAACTAAACGTACTTGTCTTGGAGTAACAGGTTCGGTAGCTCGAACTTTTAAATAAGCAATAGGAGGATCTTGTTCCCAATTAATATGAGTGTCTTGTAAATCCACCCGTTGTCCCGTTAAGGTTTTCTGTTCAAAAATGTTTCTTAAATCTGTTTGTAACCGCAGTTGAGTCACGAATTGTAAAAAACTAATCCCTAAAGGAATTGCTACAAGAGAAGCAACAATCAATGTTAAAGCAAATTGTTTTCGCAGTCGGGAATAACCTGCCAAAATAAAAACTATCATACAAGCTAAGGCGATCCCAATTAAATTAGTTAAATAAAGCAACGTTGCGCCATAACTTAAATCAAAAAAACCTTGGGATAAAGTTAAACCAACAACGCATAAGGGAGGCATTAAAGCCACTGCAATTGCGGTTCCGGCTACAGCATCACTAATCCCCTTTTCCACCTTGGTAAAACCGCTTAATCCTCCTGCTACAACGGCAATTCCCAAGTCAATTAATGTCGGTTCAGTTCGAGCTAAAACTTCCGAACCAAAATCTTGAATTCCCGTTATTTTTCCTAAGATCATTGATAATATTAGTGCCACCACCGTTCCCACAATAATCGAGATCGTACCGCGACGAGATAATTCTTGATCACTTTCTAAAATTCCAAAAGCTAATCCTCGCAAGGGTAACATAATCGGAGCCACTAACATCGCCCCAATAATCACGGCTGTACTATTACTTAGTAATCCAAAGGTAGCAATTAAACAAGCTGTTATTACTAAGACAATATAGTTAAAACACAGTGTAGATTCAGCCATTAAATCCTGTCGCATTTTGATTAAGGTATCATCGGATACTTTTTTAAGTTTGAGCTTACTTTTCATAACAAATCTTAATATTTATCAAGGTTTAGAAATCAGCGATTACCGATCACTATAAATTAGTAGATGTCTGGTATGATATCATAAAAACTGTTATAATAATATAACTTTTACTAACTCGTAGTAAGCCCTTCAGGGCTTTCTTCCCACATTAATAGTACCTCAGCGATGAATCGCAACAACGATGTTCATTTAATCGTTAATAGGATTAAAATGATTTTTGATAATATTAATAATCCGTTCCGAAGCGTGACCATCTCCAAAGGGATTAATCGCATTTGCCATGTTTTGATAGGCAATTTCACTCTTTAATAATATACTCGCCTCGGTAAAAATATCCTGTGATCTTGTTCCTACTAATTTAGCAGTTCCCGCTTCCACAGCTTCGGGGCGTTCTGTGGTTTTTCTTAATACTAATACAGGTTTTCCTAAACTCGGTGCTTCCTCTTGTAATCCTCCCGAATCTGTTAATACAAAATCACAGCAATTAATCGCCGCCACTAATTCCTTATAATCTAAAGGTTCGGTTAAAAATACCCTAGGATGATTGCCTAATCTGGCGGTTAAAGGTTCCCTAACCGTTGGATTTTTATGTAAAGGTAATAATAAGGCCGTATCGGGAAATTCCTTCAGAATTTGTAAGAATCCTTCTGCTATTCCCTGAAGCGGTTCTCCCCAATTTTCCCGACGATGAACTGTGGCTAAAATTAACCGATAGGAACTATTATTTAATTCAGGAATATGGAGTTGAGGTTGTTGTTTTGCAACAGATAATAGGGCATCAATTACCGTATTTCCAGTGTGATAAATTTCTCCCCAAACCCCTGAATTTTTTAGGTTTTGAACCGATTGAGTTGTGGGGGCAAAATGCAATTGAGTTAACTGAGAAATTAACCGTCGATTTGCTTCTTCAGGATAGGGATTAAACACATCATTGGTGCGTAATCCCGCTTCAACATGACCAACGGGAATTTTTTGATAAAAAGCAGCTAAACTGGCAGCAAAAGCCGTTGTTGTATCTCCTTGAACTAATACCAAATTGGGATTTAATTGTTTGAATAAATCCTCTAATCCTCGTAGACTTCGACAGGTAATATCCGTTAAGGTTTGTTGCGGCTGCATGATGTCTAAATCTTGGTCTGCTGTCAAGTTAAATAACGTCATCACCTGAGCAACCATTTCTCGATGTTGACCTGTTAAAATCACCTGAGTATCAAACCCAGAAGTTTGTTTTAACTGTTGAATTACAGGCGCTAACTTAATCGCTTCTGGACGAGTTCCAAAAACAACACTAACTCGAATTGGAAGATTTGACATAAAAATCAGGAAATAAAAATCTATTTAATCAGGGAGGATAAAGGGAGTTTGACTGTTCAGCAGTTCAGCAATTACATTATAAATGATCTCGGCTGATCCTTCAAAAAATTTAGGATCTAAATTAGAAATTGTATCACTAGGTTGATGATAATGGGGCGATCGCAAATTCGCCGTATCAGTGATTAAAACCGCCGGAATTTCTTGATACCAAAAGGGAGCATGATCACTGCGTAAAACATCCGGTGTGACTAGACCTTTTAAGGGAATAGGTATGGTAACAAGGGGCGGAAAATCAACGAAATTGGAGGTTAATTGTCTGAGAGATTTATCTACGATTTGAAACACTTTTAATAGGGGTAAATGTTGGATTTCTCCCACAATAGTTAAAAATTCACCTCGGTCTGGAAATTCAATTCCGGCGGCTTCTAAAATAGGGGTTACGGTTAGTCCTGGGGGATAGGTTTGACAGCCGGGTAGATGACAAGCATAACCCACCATATCTAATATAATTGCCGCTTGCAAATTTTTGAGATTTTCTGGTTTTTCCGTAAAAGCAAAACTTCCTAAAAGTCCGACTTCTTCTTGATCAAAAAAGACGATTTTTAAGCTGCGAGGGGTGTTTTTTTGAGCAAACAAACGGGCAATTTCTAAAATTACGGCTACCCCACTAGCATTATCATCAGCACCCGCAGAATTGGGAACAGTATCATAATGAGCAGCCAGTAAAATTGTTCCAGCTTTTGGATTAGTTCCTAGATGTTCGGCTACAATATTAACACCTTGATCAAAGGATTGTAAACTCGGAGAAAGGTGGAATAATTCTAATTGTTGAATTAGATAATTTCGCACATTTTCTCGATCAGAATCTTGAAATCGTTCTCCGGTTAAGGCTTGAATATGACTCCATAATTGAGGACGATTAATTGGATCTATTTGAGCAGAAATTAAGGCAGGAGAAGGTGTGAATTGAGGTTGAGAATTTAGGGAAATTGGATCTATTTTATCCTGGGGAAGTACAGAATAGCATCCGACAATAATTCCAATTATAATTCCCATCCATAACAAAAATTTAAGCCCTTGTTTTGCTTTCATTCCAGATTCAAATTAATCGGTTTACTGACTAGCTTAAATTGCTTTCCCTCTATCTTTAGATATGGAATATTAGTCATTTCCAACTCTAATAATTTGGGATATTTGGGAAGCCAGTCTTCCGAAACGGGTTCAAAATTTTCTGCGGTTTTAGATAATAAATTGATTTCTTTTTCTAAACTATTGACTAATTGATTAATTTGTTCCTGATGTTGTTTAAGTTTAATCCAATTTTTTTGAGCCTGAAATCTATAAATTTGAGCCTGTTTAACGGCTAGTTTAGCCCGAACTTGTCTTAATTTAATACGAGTGGCTTGAATTTCTTGATCAAGTTGTTGTAAATTCAATGACCAACGCTTGGCTTCAACTTGGGTTTGTTGCTGTAAAATTGCTAGGGATTCTGGGGAAGAATCGGAAGAAAATAAAACGGTAACGTGAAAGTTAGAACGCTTATTTCTTAACCGATTATATTCAGCTTTGACAGCATCAATTTCAGCTTGAATCGCGTCCCATTCTGTTTGTAAATCTTCTAAAGTTTGGCTCATTCTATAATTCCTTTGAGTATTTAAGCAAAAACAACGGTTCGATTTCCATAGACTAACACGCGATTTTGTATGTGTAAACGAACCGCTCTGGCTAAAACCAATCGTTCTAAATCCTTGCCTTTTCTAATTAAATCTGCTACGGTATCCCGATGACTGACCCGCACAACATCCTGTTCAATAATTGGCCCTTCGTCTAAATCTGCGGTTACATAATGGGCAGTTGCACCAATAATTTTAACCCCGCGTTCGTGCGCTCTTTGATAGGGATTTGCCCCGGCAAAAGCTGGCAAAAATGAATGATGAATATTGATAATTTGAGAGAAATTATCGACAATTTGAGGCGTTAAAATCTGCATATATTTAGCGAGAACTACCAAATCAATTTCGTGTTTTTTCAAAAGTTCTAATTGTTGATTTTCTTGTTCTAATTTGTTTTCTGCTGTCATGGGTAAATGATAAAAATTAATCCCAAATTGATCGGCAATTGGTTTTAAATTAGCATGATTACTAATCATTAAAGGAATTTCCGCAATAATTTCTTTAGCTTGCCATCGCCAGAGTAAATCTAATAAACAATGATCTTGTTTTGTTACCCAAATTGATAACCGAGGAATGGTATCGGAAAAACGTAGTTGCCAATTAGCATTTAAAGGTTGCGCGATCGCACTAAAAGCAGGTGCAATCACATCACGCGGTAAATTAAATCCTTCTAATTGCCATTCAATTCGGGTTAAAAAAATATTAGCACTAAAATCCGTATGTTGATCGGCATGAATAATATTTCCCCCATTAGAATAAATAAAATTAGCAATTTTAGCCACCAAACCTTTTTGGTCGGGACAAGAAACTAATAAAGTTGCTGTAGGTAGGTTCATGCTCAACTTTTATTGATTAAATCTAATCATAATTATACCAAATATTGTTGTGATTCTGCACCTCTTGATTAAAATAGAATAATAATATGCGCCCAAGCGCAAGAACGGTTTAGGGACAGAATTTTAATTGTGTTAATAGTAATACTATTTCATCAACAGCTTCTCTGAGTTCTTGAGTAGATAAGTTAGTTTGATTAATGGTAATATTAAAAACTAATGGTTGATAATGGGGGGGGGAAATATATCCCGCTAAGGATGTAACTCCGGTTAAAGTTCCGGTTTTAGCTTGTATAATTCCCGTAGCAGAATTGTCTTGAAAACGTCCTTTTAAAGTTCCACTAACTCCCCCTATCGGGAGAGAATTTCTATATAATTCTGCATTAGAAGAAGCCGCCATTATTCTCAAGGTTTGTACTAATACTAAGGGCGTGACTAAATTATTCTGAGATAGTCCCGAACCATCAAATAGTTGATAATTATTAGGATTAATTCCTAATTTACTTAAAATTAATTTAATTTCTTTTAATCCTGATTCTACACTATCATCACTAGGATTTTGCGCCCCTAATGTTCTTAATAGAGATTCAGCAAAAACATTATTACTTTCCAAATTCAGGGTTTTAATTAATTCTGATAAAGGTGGAGATTCCACAAAGGCTAATTCTGATTGTGGATAGGAAAAATCAGAAGCAATTGAGGTTTCTAATACTTTGATTCCAGAATTAATTAAAATTTTCTGGAATTGTTGGATAAAATTATTGGTTGGTTCGATAACAGCAGCATAAACGGGTTCTGGTTCTCCATTAACTCTTAATTGTCCTGAAACTCTAATAATAGGTTGGCTTAAATCTCGTCCAATATTAACGAATTCAGGTTGATTTTCTTTAACAGTTTGTGTTTGATTATCTATTGTCCATCCCGTTGCTTGTTCAGGACGTACCCAGGTGACTTTTAAAGGTTGTCCTACGGTTTGGGGAGAAAGTGTTAAATCTAGGGAATTTTGATTTAAGATTAAACTATTAATTGGTGCGCCATAACCCGCTTGTATGTCTTCCCATTGCCAAGTTGAATGTATGGGTGAACCTGTAAAATAACTATCTACAGCTATTAATTTATTAATCTGATTTATGCCTCGATTTTTTAACTGTTGGGCTAAATCTTGCAGTTGAATTTCTGTTAAGCTGGGGTCGCCTCTCCCGACAATATAAATATTTCCTTGACTATCTCCATAAATAGAAGTTCTAATCCTAAAATTTGCTCCTAATTTTTGTAAGGCGGCGGCGGTAGTTAATAGTTTAACGGTGGAAGCGGGAATAAAATAATATTGACTATCTCGCTCATAAAGGGTTATATTTGTAGTTAGAGTTTCTATTAAAATTCCCCAGCGCGACCGTTGAAATTGAGGACGATTTGCGATCGCATTAATTGCAGGTTCTAGTTCCGCAGGACAAATTTTTTTAGCAGGGGAATTTGTTTGACCCCAAACGGGTTGGGATAAACTTAATAGGGATATTAAACTACTGAATAAAATTTTTTTCATGATCATTTTTACAATTTTTTATAGGTTCCCAGAAACCTGGTTTCTAATAAACTGAGCAATTTTCAAACTTCCTCCAGGTTTTCCCAGGCGTTGTTCTCCATTATTTAAACATAATTTTAAATACTCGGTATTTTCTAAAGTTTGCTTGACTTTTTGGGCGGCTTGGTTTAATATATAATCATCAGCAGGTTTAGTTCCGATTAGTTGAATTGATAATCCTAATAATCTTAACTGTGCCTCGGCAAACCGATAGTTAAACGCCGGGCCATTTCCAGGAATTGTAATTACAGGTTTTCCCAACCCAACCGCTTGTTCATTAGCAGTTCCCGCCATTCCTATAACTAAATTAGCTGCGTTTAAAATATCGGCAAAACTATCAGAATAACAAATAACCTCTAAACCATTTTTATTAGTTAATCTGCCGTTTTGATGTTGCCAATTTAAACCTATTGCAATTTGATCTAATTCCGCCATTAAACTAGCCACCGCAGCTACCAGAAATTGAATTTTTTGCGAACTAATTTGATCAATCATTTCCACTAATTTTAATAGTAAAATTAAATTATTTCTAGCTTCAGGAATACGAGAACCAGGAAGAATAGCAATCATTATAGATTCAGAATCAAGGTTTAAATTAACTCCCCTGGGAGTCAGATTATCCATCATGGGAGTCCCGACAAATTGAGCTTTTTTAATCCCTTGTTTTTGTAAATCTTCGGCGGTAAAATTATCGCGGGTAAATACAGCTAAACAGCGAGGAGAATTAAGAAAATACGGGAGAATCAACCCTAAATTTAGTTTACCTTCATAATAACTAGAATAGGCAGACAGAAATATTATATAGGGTTTTTTTGTTAAATAAGCGATCGCAGCCACCACAATATCTCCTGTTACCATTAAAATATCATAATATGCAGCCTGTTTCCAAATAATTTGTACTTGTTTACCTAATAAACCCATTAAACCCGATACGATATCCTTTAAAAAAACCAAAGGATTCATATATAAAAATCCTCCCGATGGCATCGTTCGAGTCGGAGTCAGAATTGGAACTCCCAACCCTTTATAAACATTACCCTCTCCCACAATAGGAACTGCGGCCATTTCAACATTGGTATCTAAAGATAATAACGCCTTAATAATCTCCCCATTACAAGTATCCTCACCGTGACCATTACTTAAAAATAAAATTCGTTGATTATTCATAAAACTATGCTATAATTATGTAAAAGTGTTCGTCAATTTAAGATTTAATTCATCTAATGATCAATTTTTGATCAAATTCTATGTAAAATAAAAACTGACAATTCTATCAACCATAACCCCAACCGTGAAATTTTTTGTCTATCATACTCCTGAACTAGCCCCTGCCAATGTTCTTCCCGACTGTGCCATTGTCGTGGACGTGTTACGCGCCACCACCACCATCGCCACCGCTTTAAACGCTGGAGCCGAGGCGGTGCAAGTATTCAGCGACATTGACCAGTTGATGCAAACCAGCGAAAAATGGCCCGCAGATAAACGCATCCGGGTCGGTGAACGGGGCGGGGCCAAAGTAGAAGGGTTCGATTTAGGCAATTCTCCCCTCGATTGTACCCCAGAATTCGTCAAAAACAAACGATTGTTTATGACCACCACCAACGGAACCCGCAGTTTAGAACGGATACAAGCCACCCCGGTCGTCTTAACTGCCGCTTTTATTAATCGACGGGCAATTGTAGAATATTTGATCGCAAAAAGTCCAGAAACCGTTTGGATATTAGGTTCTGGTTGGGAAGGTAGTTTTTCCCTCGAAGACACCGCCTGTGCGGGAGCAGTAGCCCAAAATTTAGTCAATGAAATGGGTTATCCTTTAGATGATTTTGCGGGAAATGATGAAGTTTTTGCGGCTATTTCTCTTTATTTACAATGGCAAAATAAACTGTTTGAACTGTTAAATCATGCCAGTCACGGTCAAAGATTATTACGTTTAGGCTGTTATGAAGACTTGCAATATTGCGCCCAAGAGGATATTTTAGATGTGTTACCCATGCAAAAAGAACCAGGAGTTTTAGTTAAATCAGACATCAAAAAACAAAACTGATAATTTTGGATAAAAGATGTTACAACTTAACTTAATGGTCTGAATTAATCATTATCTTGATTACCGTCGGTGAATCAACAATTTTACCCCAATTCCGACCAAGTAATTTCCCCTTTTTTATTGATGGGGGAAAATTTCTATCGCAGTCCAGTTGCAATTCAAAACTTTTATTTAATGTTATCTACCTATTTACAAGTCCTCAGTGATTCTCAGCCCCCTTTGCCCACTTTAGATGATTTTGCCCAACGGATTATTACCGAACACAAACAGTGTTTAGATTCCCCACAAACCTCCTTAATTCATGCGCGGAATGCTGGAGAATGGTTGCTGCACGTTCAAGCTCAATTATCCCCGGAAAACTGGCAAGTTTGGTTTCAGGAACATTTTAGCTTTTCCCAACAAACTGCCACAATGTATATGCAAATTGCCAGGAAAATGCCAGGGGTAAATCCAGGGATTTTTTCCTCAGCAATTGATTCCAGTCCTGAGCCAACAAAAACCCTAGTTATTCCAATTATACCATATTCTCAAGCTCAAAATTCAACCGATGAAGTTAAAAATATTTCCGATAAATCGTCTCAAATTCTATCTCCAAAACCTGATTTTCTGTTATTAAATCCAGAGAAATCCCTGGTAGAGACGTTCCATGCAACGTCTCTACAGGGGATTTCTGAATCAACCACTACAATTCAGGAACCATTAGAAATATTAGAATCTCCTGTAACTCGGATTCAAATTAACCCCAAAGAATCCAGTATTGATGTTGAATTTACCGCAATTAATCCCCCCGAACCTCCACCAATTGACCCGCCAAAACCCGATAAAAAACCCGCAGAAATTATTAAATTAATTATTCCTGGCGTTGTTGTTCCGAAAGCTCGTCCTCGGGTAACAAAGAATGGAACCTATTTACCCCCCCGTTATCGCGCTTGGCGAAATCGTGCCGAAGTAGAAATCTATCGGCAAATTTCAGAACAAAATATTACCCATAAATTTCCCCTACGCAAAGCAGCAATTGTGATTAGATTATTAGGAAATCATCGCACAAATTCCGATATTGATAATTTAGCAGGTGCTTGTTTGGATGCGTTAACTTTAAATGGTGCCGGGGTATTAATTGATGACCGTTTAAGTTGTTTACCCCAGTTAACCGTTGAATTTGATCCCGATGCTAAAAAAACTGGGGTTAGTATTGAAATTGAACCATTATAATAATTGCAATAGTTAACTAAAAAATTAATTTGTTAAATTAGGATTAAAGTAAAAATGGAAAATTACTATCAACTCAACTTATTTAATCATAGTCTGAATTCAATTAATTACAATAATTTAAAATATCCTAAAGGCTATAAAGGGTTGGCAAGATTTCACAAATACTGGGGAAAAAAACCAATTGAGTGTTTATCATTTCTGATTGAAGCTTTAACCCAAAAAGATGATCTCATTCTTGATCCTTTTTTGGGTTCAGGTTTAGTTGCAAGGGAAGCACTTCTGAAAAAAAGAAGATTTATCGGGATTGATATTAATCCCATCGCTATTGAACTATCAAATCTTATGGTCGATCTTCNNCATCAAAAAATTAAGCATAAAATATATAAAACCTACATTTTAGAAGACGAGAAAATAGCAAGTCACTATCTATGGAATGGGGAAGAATTAATTTCCACTTGGAATATATCAAACTTAAAAAAAACTCGTGAAGAAAGACAACCAACAGATTATGACTATATTTTAATTGATCAATATGAAAATTATAAATCTAAAAATTTGCGTCAAATTCAGCTTTTTAATAATAGTCGAATTAATACCACTAATCTGTTAACCCTAAATGATATATTTACTGGTCGTGCTTTGTATAATATTGACATTTTAAGAGAAGAAATTAACCATTTACCTCAGAATATCCAAAAACCCTTGTTACTTTCGCTAACAGCCGCTTCCGGTCAAATGTCAAAAATGGTTTTTGCTATCACAAGCCGAGGTAAAAATCAGAATAAAATAACTAATAAAATAGAAGTAGGAAGTTGGGTAGTGGGATATTGGAGACCTAAACTTCATTTTGAGATTAATGTTTGGAACTGTTTTGAAAATAAAGTAAATAATTTAATTAAAAGCGTTATTGATAACAAAGAAAAAGAAAGATACTTAGTTTCTACAAGGCTAGAACCAGTTATTAATAAAAACAATCAATTGGCTTTGATTTTAGGTAATAATCTTACTGTTTTAAAAGAATGTCCTGATGAAGTTGTATCTTTAATTATAACTGATCCTCCTCATGGCGATAGAATTCCTTATTTAGAATTGAGTGAAATGTGGAACTCTTTATTGGGTAAAATCCCAAATTTTACTGAGGAAATTGTAATTTCCAATGCAAAAAATAGAGAAAAAAATAAAGAAGATTATACCCATAATATGAGTATTTTTTTAAAAACAGCGAGTCGCATTTTAAAACCAAGTGGAATACTAGCTTTGTTCTTTAATGCTAAAGATAAAGATAGTTGGAAATTTTTAAAACAACATTTTACATCTTTACAAGATATTAAATTTAAAGGGTATTTTCCTATGAATTATTCAGCCAAATCTGTTATCCAAGATAATAGAGAAGGAAGTTTAAAAAGTGATTTTATTTTAATCTATCAAAAATCAGGGATTGATGATTTAGAAAAATTAAAGCCTTTATTTGAAATTCCTGAATGGTCTGTAGAGTTTCCTGAAGATTTTTTAAAACTTAACTAATTTTTATAGATTGAGGTATGAATCATGTCTAATAATAACTTAAATACATTTTTTCATCTTGAATCTTTATATAATCAGGGTAATTTTTATGAACTAACTAACTCTGAAGATGGTTTATACTTTCTCAAACTTCGTTCTTTAGCTCGAAAAGAATATTTACTTTATTTATTGGAAAAAAGTAAAATTTATGTAGATAAACTTCCAGCCAAAGAACTATTAAAAAAATCTTTTGAGGCACAAGTTTCTACTTCTATTATTGAAATGACTATCCGTGAAATTTATACTCAAGAACGAATAGAAAGAAAGAATTTAGAGCGTCAAATTTTGGCAGAACTTTATAAGTTACGAGTCTTTGATTGGGGCGGTATTCATCAAAATGATATTAATAAACACTTAGTCAATAATNNTAAATAGTTTAAAAGGTTTTATTCTTTGTTCATGGTATAATAACTGGACATCTATTATTATCGAAGATATTTTTAAAGATCATCCTCGTGTTTTACCAACCATTGGTAAAATCAAGCAAGTAGATTTTTTTATAGATCAAGTTCCTTTTGATCTCAAAATGACCTATTTTCCTATAGGATTCATGGAGAAAAAAAGAAAAGAGAGAGGGTTAACAGTTAAAGAAGTGTCTGAATTAAAAAAAGCAGCTAATTCCCTTGAAATTCCATTTGATAAAAATAGAAGCGATCAGGATCTATTATTAGATTTAATTGCTGCTTTTTCAGAAAATTCACAAACAAAAGTACAAGATTTTTACCATCAATTTATTTCAACAAGACGTGAAATTATTACCGAAACCATACAACAACCTCGAAACCTTCTTAAATGGTTATATGAACAACAAGGCACTCAAAGATTTGATGCTAGTAATCGACTATTTTTAATAGTTATTGATCTCAATCATCTTGAAAACAGTTGGAAGATCAAGAGAGATTATCAACTATTAAAATCAGAGATTGATAATTATCTTAATAATCAGTTCTTTGATTTAGAAAAACTCAAACTTGACTGGTCATTTAATAACCAACAATATAAAAGCTATACAGATGTTATATTTGTTGTTAAGTAAACTCGAAGCTTACTACTAGACATAATTAGGGATAAAAATTATTAGAATTAACTCAATATTTTAGCAATAGGCATTCTCCATCCTGTTCCAAAAGCGCGATCGCTAATTTTCNNGAGTCCCAAAGGCGCGATCGCTAATTTTTAATCCGGGGGCGGCTTGACGACGTTTAAATTCAGCAATCATCACTAATCTAATCACTTTTTTGACTACCGATTCTTGATGTCCTGCTTCCACAATTTCAGCCAAGGATTGATGTTTTTCAATTAAACGATATAAAATATCATCTAAAATTTCATAAGCGGGTAAAGAATCCTGATCTAATTGTCCGGGTTTGAGTTCTGCACTCGGCGCTTTTGTTAATATATGATCAGGAATTATTTCTTTCCCATGATATTGATTAAACCAAGAACATAAGGAATAAACCCTGGTTTTCGGCACATCGGCAATCACCGCTAATCCCCCATTCATATCCCCATATAAAGTACAATATCCTACCGCCATTTCTGATTTATTTCCTGTAGTTAATAATAAATGTCCGAATTTATTAGAAACCGCCATTAATAATGTGCCTCGGATGCGAGATTGCAGGTTTTCTTCTGCTACTCCAAAAGATGTTCCTGCAAACATGGAATCTAGGGTTTGATCAAAGGTTTTCATTAAATCCCCAATCGGTAAAGTTTGGGTTTTTATTCCTAAATTATTCGCTAATTCTAAGGCATCTTGAATCGAATGATCTGAGCTATAGGGAGATGGCATTAATACCCCTAAAACCTTTTCTTTGTCTAATGCTTCCGTTGCGATCGCTGCTACTAAAGCCGAATCTATTCCCCCACTTAAACCTAAAATTACTTGAGAAAATCCACACTTCCGCACATAATCTTTTACCCCCAAAACTAAGGCTAACCAAATTTCTTGATCCTCACTTTCAATTAATTTTATTTCCTGATTTGAGGTGATCCCACTACTTCCAATTCCCCCCATTACCA
>DMPJ01000408.1 GCA_003456035.1 Planktothrix sp. UBA8402 | reverse complement strand
TCGACTGGCTTTTAAGCGTTGTTCAATGCTATTCCATTCTGTGGTTTGTTCTGAATCACGAATTACCCCTAACGGGGCATTTATTTGGCTTAAGGAAGTTAGGGGAATTGATAATTGTAAGATTGTACTGGCAAGAGTTCCAAGGATAATCTGTTGGAAAAACGTTTGCGATCGCCTTTGCACCATTGGTTTATATTAGTTTTTTGATGATCAAAAATCTGTTTATCTAGCATAAATAGACAGAATTGTCAAGTCTTTTTTTAGGCTAAACCTGAAATTCTGCCAAATTCTCTGTCTTTTCAACTCCACACCCCTAAAATTGGACGAGGAGCATATAAATCTTAACTATTCTACCATAGCTTATTATCTAATTATCCACCAATATTAGTGATTCTTCTAAATAGGCGATCGCAATAGGGTGCGTTTTCACGAACAATAGAGACATCAATCATTGCTAAGATTTTAGGCCCATGATTAATCTTGTGATATTCGCCTTTTTNNTTCAACATTATTATTACGAGGAATTGCATTTCTATTAAATCCTTGCCCGTAATAGTTAGCTAAGGTATCAATATCAGCAATTAGCCAACTTTCCATGACTTGAACCATTAAATGAATGTCATTTTCATCAATTCCAGGCAAATTCCATTTATCACGGTTCATGAGATGTTGTCTAGCACTTGATACTGTGACAAAATCCTCTGAATCAACTAACAAAAGATTAATAGCATCAGGATAATTTGTTAAATCATGCGTGAAGTTTCTATGAGCGGTATTTCTGCTCCCGCATACAACACAGGTGATCTTGATCTGTTGCTGTTCTCCAGTTAGGCGTTTTAAAAATTTACTCATTCCCTCTCGAAAGGCGGCTTTACTTTCCTTTCCATCACCCCCACCTTCTACATAAATCCGAATTTCTACCATCGATTTCCTCCAATTTCTCCCATCCGCCATAAATCCCCTAAGCTATAATTTTCTAGCCATTTTTTCAACTTTTTAGGTTCTAATCGTCTCATTCGACTTCCTCTTTCATCTCGTTCACAGACGAGAATAGATTCGGGAATTTCACTTAAAGCGGATATCAAAGCATCGGAGTGAGTGGTAACAATTAATTGAGTTCTTTGAGAAGCATCAATTAATAATTGAGCAATGGTAGGTAAAATATCAGGATGCAATCCTAATTCGGGTTCTTCAATACAGATCAGAGGAGGAGGAGTGGGATGTAAAAGAATCATTAATAAGCAAAGATAGCGCAATGTTCCATCAGAGAGACGAGTCGCTGGAATCGGTTGATTAAGTCCTCTTTCATGTAAAAAAATCTGAACTGTTCCCCCCGCAATTTTTGTAGTAATATCCGTTACAGATTCATAAAACTTTTGTAAATTTTCAACAATTTTTCTGCTTCCAATACGGTGCTGCAAATTATTAAGAATCAATCCTAAATTACTACCATCTTCGAGTAAAAAATCTTCAGGTAAATCTAATTTTTGAGGCATTCTAGGAGGAGTATAACGCCCTAAATTCCACTCTCGATAAAGTCGGATTTGAGAAAATTGATTACTTAAATAACTTAATTCTGGGTATAAATCAGGATCTTTTCGTTGTGATAAAACCGATTGATCAGGTTTTAAGTCTTCTCGTCTCAATTGACGGCGAGTGGGTTCATTTTCTGTTATTGTTTTTGCATTGAGTACGGGATGACCCTGTTGATAGCGATAGAAAAAGAAAACATCCTGTTCATTATTATTATTAGGATGTTCATTTTCAATGGCTTCATCAATCAGTTCTAAGCGTTGAGCAACCGTTGTAAAATCAAGACGATACCGTAAAGGCATCCGACCTTCTGGATAATTAATGATAGCTTCAATTCTGGCAGTGGGAGTTTCTTTATTTCCTTTCCATAGCCATTCATTGACTCCACCACCCTCACGAATTGGCTTAGTTAAATCCGTTGGAATCCCTTGCAATAAGCCTAATACTTCAATTAAATTTGATTTTCCCACACCATTTGTGCCAATGATCACATTTAGTGGCTGTAAATCAATTATTTCTTCTGATGAACCATAGGAGAGAAGGTTCTGAATTGTTAGCGAATTAATAAATTTATAGCCTTCCATAGAGAAAGTTTTGAATACTCCTTAAAGTTTATTTAATATAACTGTAAGACGCAATATTGTACCCCAACATCAAAAATACGAGTCCCTCCCCCTTCAGCAATGGTTTGTCGCAATCCGTCTGCATCGGTAATAGCCACCCCAGCCAAATAGTTAATCCCCATATCCGCTAACTCTGGTAGCCAGGGAGTTGTCGGCCCCATTAACACTAACTGCGCCTGTTGTGATAACTCCACCAAGCGGGGGAAAGTTTTATTAGCAATGGAGGTGGCGGTGAGAAAAACCCAGTCTGCTTCTGGGAGCAGGTATTCGCAAGCTGTATCCGGTAAATCCTGGGAAATGGGCTGACGCTCCAACACAGTAATATCGGCTTCTTGTTCGTACTGAGAAAGTCCGGGGTAGCGCCCGATAATCACAACTCGTTTTCCCCGAATTAGGGGGAGAAAATGCTCAAATATGGCTAAATTGGCTGAACCTTGAGGGGAAAGGGGTTGAGCTTGTTGTATTAAGGGTGATCTGCTATTAATCACGGAATTGATCACAGCCATACCGATAGTAGCCTGGTAGCTATCCCAGGAGCGCACCCAGGGGGCTAAATCAGCGACCCNNGTCCCTGACCACGATAGAGTGCGGTTCGGTTGACCGGGACTCATACACAGCCCCATACCCTCGGCTCGGCAGAATGTCCAGGTCAGTCCTAAGATAATCTCCTGCACCGTCGCGTTACTGTGGCTTGATTCTAGTAG
>DMPJ01000041.1:2065-2857 GCA_003456035.1 Planktothrix sp. UBA8402 | reverse complement strand
ATTTGCGATCGCCTATTCTTATATTAATATCAATTATTAATCGCGATCGCACTCCAGAATAAATTGCCAAAAATATACTATAATTAAATTCAGTAACGAGGCAAACTCTATGAACTTGACTACGACACAACACAAGTATATAGAACTGAATGAAAACAACGTTCCCTACATTGCCGGAACAACCATGAAAGTAATTGAATTAGTTTCCGGTCATCTGGCTTTTGGTTGGAGTCCCGAAGAAATTAAATTTCAACATCCCTATTTAAGCATGAGTCAAATTTATTCTACCTTAGCTTACTACTGGGATAATAAAGAAGAACTAGATGCCGATATACAGCGACGATTTGAGAATGTTGAAACGTTACGTCAACAAGCTGGTAAATCTGCTTTAGTTAAAAAACTTCGCACCCAAGGGGACTTAGAAATACATGCCAAAGCAAGTGAACCAGAAGATTTANNCAAAAAACTTCGTACCCAGGGACTCATTAAATGACCCTAGCTCTTTACATGGATGAACACATTCGCCGCGCAATTACAAATGGTTTAAAATTGCGCGGTATAGAGGTTCTCACAGTACAAGAAGATGGACGAACTGGCACGCCTGATCCAATTTTACTTGATCGCGCCACAGAACTTGATCGTGTTATCTTTACCCAAGATGATGATTTTTTAGTAATAGCTAACCGTCGCCAACAAGAGGGGGTAAAGTTTAGTGGGGTTATTTACGCACATCAACAGTCTGTCACCGTTGGAGAATGTGTGCAGGACTTAGAAATAATTGCCAAAGCAAGT
>DMPJ01000041.1:207-2057 GCA_003456035.1 Planktothrix sp. UBA8402 | reverse complement strand
AATATTATTGTATTTGCGATCGCACATTCTTATATTAAGATCAATTTTAGTAAGATGGTGCGTGTTAATTTGATTGGGGTGGCGCTCGCTAATTTTTTAAAAAGCGTAACACCCCAACATCCACCAATTAATTGTTTTAATATTATTGTATTTGCGATCGCTCATTCTTGTATTAAGATCAATTTTAGTAAGATGGTGCGTGCGCGGAGCTTACGCACCCTACTTTGATTGGCGCTAATGTTTAAAAAAGTGTAATAGCTTGAAAATGTATCAAATTTATGATAAGATATTATTTGGAAATAGATCCAGAAATTGTTTAGTCTGTTATTGAACGAAATTTACCAGGATTAAAAACTTAAATCTAAACTATTTTACAACAAATGGATAATTACAATGATTCAATCAGCCACAAAACTCCTAACTGTTGATGAATTTATTAATCAATATAGTAATAGCGATCGCTATGAATTAATTGATGGGGAATTAATAGAAATGGAACCCACTGGACTACATGAACAAGTAGGAGCTTTTATTGGTCGTAAACTGAATGTAGAAATTGATCGTCAAGATTCCCCTTATCTAATTCCCCATCGTTGTCTGATCAAACTATTAGGAACAGAAACAGCTTTTCGTCCCGATGTAATTGTATTAGATCAAAGACAACTGATTGATGAATCCTTGTGGGAACAAAAACCTGTGATTACATTAGGAAAATCTATTCAACTCATTGCTGAAGTTGTTAGTACCAACTGGCAAAATAATTATGCGCGGAAGGTAGAAGATTATGCTTTATTTGGAGTTCCTGAATATTGGATTATTGATTATTTAGGCATAGGCGGTAGAGAATATATTGGTAAACCAAAACAACCTACTATTACCATCTGTAATTTAGTCGGTGATCAGTATCAAAAACAGTTATTTCAAAACAATGATTTATTGGTTTCATCAATCTTTCCCAGTTTACAAATCACCAGCCAACAAATATTTGCAGCAGGTCGTATCGTGTAACATTATGACCTGGAATAACTTTGAGTGTAAAGGCTGTTTCTCTAATATAATCAGAACTGCTTATCATGGGCGATAGTTTAAACCCCCTCAACATAAAAATATCATGAAAATTCAGACCTCTGTGTTTGCAGCACTCCTGTCTTTGACAGTTTTGGGCACTGCCATTGTTGCCAAAGCAGATACCGTCAAGGCTCGCTGTGACGTTTATCCCAAAGGAGAAGATCAAGCCTCATCTTCTGGTCTATGTACCTTTTCTCAACGTCAAGGCGCCGTTGGCATTCAGCTAAAAGATGGCAAACGCTACGACCTGCGCCCGGTGGGGGACAAGCCAGGTAACTATGTAGACCAAAATGGTCAAGCCGCCTATCGTCAAGCAGGTTTAGACAACAAAGGGCAAATTTATCGGTTAGCGGATGAATCTATTTATGTTTATTGGGATACGGCTCCATATTAGAATTAAGCTAACCAATCTGTTATGATCTCTGCTATCAATTTGAGCAGTTACTATCATTAGGGAGAAAATAGTTATGGGTATTGAAGACAAAATCAAGGCTGCTGCTAAAAATGTTGAAGGCAAGTTAGAAGCTGCTGCGGGTGAGTTGACAGGCGACAACCAACTGAAAGCAGAAGGGCAAGCCAAACAAGTACAAGCATCAGCGATGAATGCAGCAGAAGCTCTGAAAGATCAAGCCAAAAACCTCGTTGATGAGGCGAAAAATGCACTCGACAGCGTGAAACAAAAATTGGATTAGACAAAATTAATTTGTCTAGGAGAGTCTACAAACAATATCCTTTGTTTGTGGCTCTCCCTTAGTTATATTGACACTCTCAGGTCTGAAGAC
>DMPJ01000041.1:0-130 GCA_003456035.1 Planktothrix sp. UBA8402 | reverse complement strand
TTTCAGAATCCATCACTAAGCCAAATCGCGGTACGCTCCCTATCCTGCCTTTACTTGCTCTTTCTTGTCATACTGCCATTAGAATTAAATCTAACCGTTGTTTCGCGGGAGCCGGGATTTCTCCGATACT
>DMPJ01000553.1 GCA_003456035.1 Planktothrix sp. UBA8402 | reverse complement strand
TGAAAATCCCAAAGAACAAAAGCAAGAATTAGGAGATTATCAAAGCAATGAATTTGCGACATTTTCTGTAGAATTTTCTTTAGAAGCAAACCAACCTTTAGGGAATTATATTATTCATGCAGAAGACAAAAATGGGGTAGAATTTCTAGGTGAATTCCGCGTTGCTGAATTTAAACCACCTAATTTTAAAGTATCCCTAAATTTAGATCAAAAATTCGCTAAAATTGGAGAAACTATTACGGCAAATGCTCAGAGTGAATATCTATTTGGTGCTCCCGTAGCCGACGGTGCTGCTAAATATTATGTGACTCGGAATGCAACGGATTTTATCCCGAAAGAATGGGAAAATTATTCCTTTGGTCGTCAATGGTTTTGGCCGGAAGAAAAACCCAATGTTTCTGATAGTGTATTACAAGAAAATCAAGTTTTAGATGCACAAGGTCAGGGGAGTAAAACCATCACTGTTGATAAGGATTTACCCTATCCCATGACCTATCGAGTTGATGTAGAAGTGACCGATATTTCTAATTTATCCGTTGCTGATTCTCAGTCCTTTATTGCCCTTCCTAGTGACCGTTTAATTGGGTTAAAAACACCATTTATTGCCGAAGCGGGTAAGGCATTTCCTATTGATATGATTGTCACCGATATTCAAGGAAAACCCCTGGAAAATATTGGGGTAAATTTGCAACTGCAAAAAATGGATTATAGCCAAGTGACGCGATTTGTTGAAGGAGCACAAACCAATAAAAATCAAATTCAATATCAAACTGTTGCTCAAGTTGATGTTAAGTCAGGTCAGAAGGAACAAACTATTAATTTAACTGCTCCAGAGTCCGGCTCCTATCGAATACGAGCTNNATGTTAAATCGGGTCAAAAGGAACAAAAGGTTGATTTAACCGCTCCAGAGTCTGGTTCCTATCGCATTCGAGCTAATTTTAGTGATGGAAATAATGAAATTACCGCCACGGATTTACAAATTTGGGTAACAGGTAATGAGTTAGTTAATTGGGGAGGAGATGAAGAACAATTAACAATCAAACTAAATAAAACTACCTATAAACCAGGGGAAACTGCAACAGCTTTAATTCAATCTCCCTATCCCGAAGGAGAATTATATTTTGCCGTGGTGCGGGATAAACCCCTTTATGAAAAGGTAATTAAAGTTAAAGGGGGCGCGCCAGAAATTCAGTTTCAAGTTACCACGGAAATGTTACCAAATGCGGCAGTTGAAGCGGTATTAGTTCGACAAGGAAAACCAATTTCTGAACTCGAACCAGGGAGTTTAGAAAATTTAGCTAAAATTGGGTTAACTCCATTCAATATTAACCTAGAAGATCAATATTTGCAAGTGCAAGTTAATTCCCAAAAAGCAGAGCTAGAACCTGGTTCTCAACAAACCTTAGACCTGACTTTAACTGATAGTAAAAATCAACCTCTGCGGGGACAATTAACCGTCATGGTGGTGAATGATTCAGTTTTACAACTCAATAATTATCGACCTCCCAATTTAGTAGAAACCGTCTATGCAGAACAACCAATTTCCACGCGATTTAGTGATAATCGTCCGGCGGTGATTTTAAGTCAAATGGCGTCTTCCTTAGCAAAAGGTTGGGGTTTTGGAGGCGGTTTATCGACGGCTACAGCTAATACTCGAATTCGCAAAGATTTTCAAGCCCTAGCCTTTTATCAGGGTTCAATTATTACCAATAATCAAGGAAAAGCAACGGTTAATTTCAAGCTCCCTGATGATTTAACCACTTGGCGAGTGATGGTGGTAGCAACGGATGGAAACCATAAATTTGGTTCGTCTGAGACTACATTTATGACCACTCAAGCATTAATATCTAACCCAATTTTACCACAATTTGCCCGTCCAGGCGATCGCATTTTAGCCGGATTATCAATTACTAATTTAACCGGAGAAAAGGGCAAATTAAATATTACGGGAACTGTCAATGGTGGGATTCAATTTTCCCCTGGAAACGCCAATCAACAAACCTTAAAAACTAACGCAGAAGCGGGAACAAATGCCTATCGCTTTCCGATTTTAGTTAAACAAGCAGGGGAGGCTCAAGTTAAATTTACAACGGAATTTAACGGTAAATCCGATGGGTTTGAAGTGCCTTTACCCGTTAAAACTTTTGACGTGAATGAACAGGTAATTGAGTCAGGACGGACAACCAATTCCGTGACAATTCCCCTGAATATTAGTAAAAAAGTTGTTCCCGATTTCGGAGGATTAGATATTAATTTAGCGAGTACCCTAATTCCTCAACTAACTGCTTCCGCTCAACAGGTATTTAATCAAGAGAAATGGCCGTTTCTCGAACCTGCTGTTAGTGAATTAATTATCGCTGCTAATATGCAGATTTTGGGTAAAAAATACGGTCAAAATTTCAGTAATTTGCAGTTACCAGAACGGGCTAAAACCGCTTTAGCTAATATTGAAGAATTGCAACAAGAAGATGGTGGAATTGTAGCCTATCCAGGTTCCAGAGTCTCTAGTCCTTTCCTTTCTGCTTATACAGGGGAAGCCTTAGCTCAAGCTCAAAATGCCGGATTTTCGGTTAATTCTGAGTTGATTAATTCTCTAAAAACCTATTTAACTCAAGGTGTAAATGATCCCCTAAAATATGATTTTTGTAGCGATGAAGTTTGCAAAAATCAAATCCGATTAAATGCCTTAATTGCTTTAGATAAACTCGGAGAAAAACGCAGTGATTTCTTAGATGATATCTTGCAAAATTTTGATAAATTTGATCAAGTGACCCAGATTAAACTGGTACGCTATTTATCTCAATTTCCCCAATGGAAACAGGAGTATAATACTCTATTTGAGCAAGTGCAAAAACAGATTTATGTAACTGGAAGAACGGCAACTCTGAACTTACCGCCAGAGTATGATTGGTTGAATTCTGCCACAACTATTCAATCCCAAGGGTTAGGTTTATTGTTAACAAAAAATCCCCAATCTACCACCGTTGATAAGCTGGTAGAAAGTTTATTAAATCTGCGTCGAGATGGAACTTGGGGAGGCAGTTATGATAACGCCCAGGCGTTAACAGCTTTAACTGCATATAGTCAAACTGAAGCTACACCCCCTAACTTTAATGTGGCGATTAATTTAGGAGATCAAACATTAGGAGAAACTCAATTTAAGGGGTATAAAGATTCTAATTTTAGTTTAAATATACCAATGTCGGAATTACCCAAAGGCGAAAATAATCTAATTTTAGAACAGTCAAATCAGGGTAAGTTAAATTATTGGGTCGCCTATCGTTATCGCTTAGAAGGAAATCAACCCGGACGTTTAAATGGGTTAAGAATTACCCGCACTATTCGCCCGGCTAATGAGGATAAGGTCTTAAAAACAATTGACTTAAATTCCCCGAAAGATCTGCTCAAAGTGACACCCGGACAAGTGTTTGATATCGGTTTAGATATTATTACTGATCGTCCCGTTAATCAAGTAATGATTACCGATCCACTTCCCGCAGGATTTGAAGCTATTGATGCTAGTTTTAAAACCAGTAATTTAGCATTAGAAGCTCAAAAAAGTAGTTGGCAAATTAACTATCAAACGGTTCATAATGACCGAATTATTGCCTATAGCGATCGCTTGGAACCGGGGATTTATCAACTACATTATTTAGTTCGTTCTGTTACTCCAGGAGAATATTTATGGCCGGGTGCAGAAGCGAAATTACAACATACTCCCGAACAATTCGGTCGTAGTGCATCGACAACTTTATTGGTTTCTAAACCTTAATTGAGATCCCCCTAAATCCCCATTATTAAGGGGGACTTTGAAATCCATTTCCCGCCTGTAGAGACGTTGCATNNATTTACAGATTTCATATAATAAAGCAGAAAAAATGGTAAAATTAAAATAGTTTCAACCCACAGGATAAGGAAATAAAACAATGTCTGTGATCGCGGTAATTGACTATGATATGGGTAACTTACACTCGGTTTGCAAAGGCTTAGAAAAAGCCGGGGTAAAACCGCAAGTGACTGACTCAGCCACAGTAATTAAAAATGCTGATGCGGTTGTATTACCTGGGGTGGGTTCCTTTGACCCCGCTATGCAACATTTGCGATCGCGTAATTTAGTAGAACCAATTCAAGATATTATTGCTTCCGGTATTCCATTTTTAGGGATTTGTTTAGGGTTACAAATTCTGTTTGAATCTTCAGAAGAAGGTCAAGAAAAGGGGTTAGGAATATTCCCTGGAACTGTCCGACGTTTTCATTCAGAACCAGGGTTAACTATACCTCATATTGGTTGGAATCAACTATCTTTTACTCAACCTAATTTACCTTTATGGAAAACCATTGGTTCTCAACCTTGGGTTTATTTTGTGCATTCCTATTATGTTGATCCAACTGATAGCAATTTAACCGCCGCTACGATTCAACACGGAAGTCAAATAATCACGGCTGCGATCGCTAAAGATAACGTCATGGCGGTACAATTTCACCCGGAAAAATCCTCTAACGCTGGACTCAAAATGTTGGACAATTTTGTGGAATTAGTTGAAGGTAAACCTCAAAACTTTGAGATGAGAAACCGGGTTTCTGTATAAATATTTCGGCTTGAGAAACG
>DMPJ01000131.1 GCA_003456035.1 Planktothrix sp. UBA8402 | reverse complement strand
ATCAGGTGTTGGTTATACTCAATCTGGCGTTGGTTATACGGAGTCCGGTGCCGGATTCGGCTATACAATGTCTGGTATGGGAATGTCCGGTATCGGGATGGGCGCTTCCATGCCACCCATACGTCCCCGGGAGTTCTGGTTAGTAGCTGACGCCGAACTAATTGTCTATGGTGCGACCGAACCCAATGCTAACTTAACCATTGGTGGACGTCCGATTAAACTTAACTCCGATGGTACATTCCGTTTACAGATGTCATTCCAAGATGGTTTGCTCGACTTCCCGATTTTCGCCGTAGCCGCCGATGGAGAACAAACTCGTTCTGTCCATCTCAAGTTTGTGCGTGAAACTCCCGAACGTCGTACTAACACGAAAGAAGAAGCTATACCAGAATGGATTCATTAATTTGAAATCAAAATGTTAACAATATAGTTTTCTAAATTATGCCCCCTCGAACAGATTTGAGGGGTTTTTGCTGTTGATTTAAGAAGGACAGGACTTACGCACAAGACCAAAAAAACCGGGTTTCTGGCCCTGATTTTGCGGATGAAATCCAGACTTACCGTTCAGAAACCCGGTTTCTGCGTAAGTCCTAAAGGAATTAAACGCACAACTGTAGAATCAATAGAGTTGAGGGAATTGAGCATTTGATTTAGTTCAATTCCTAGAATAGTATAATCCTTTAAAATTTGACGGGTAGGGGTATAATCTTGATCTGTAGCAAATTCTTGTACACGGGTCACTTGTAAGGCTTGTAAATGGGTTTGTATGGCTTGAATTGAAGGCTCAAAAGTTGGTAAGGTGGGTGGTAAAGTTCCGGTTAAAATAGCACTAATTAAAGGTAGAAAAAATTGATTGACTTGTTCAACAAAGGTAGCTAACTCAGGATGGGGTTCCGTTCCGCTAAAATGCTCTAGTTGTGCTAATAAAACACTAACAGAACGGCTGAATCTATGCAAATAAATTAATAATGCCATTCTCGGTTCAATATCCGCAGCAGAGGTGTTAGGATCACTGCTTAACTGTTGTAAAGCCGCTTGAGCATTAAAATAAGCTAAACGGGTTTTTTGTCGTTGTTTAATTAGTAAGTTTAAATCATAAGGTACGATTCCTAAATAGACGGATATAACCGCGTTAAAGTAATCTAAAGAGGCGGCAATTGCTCTAGCTAATTTAACAGATAACTGTTCTTTTTCATTAGGTCTAAATAACAGAAATGCACCCACAAAAGCTAAAGCAGCACCCACACAAGTCCAGAGAAAACGAATCATTGCCACTTGCCAATTTCCCCCTTGTCTACTCATTTCTGCTCCAATGGCAAATATAGAGATAAAGAATACAGCTAAACCATAATGAAAAGGAATTAAAGCAAACCCGATCACAATTGAACTTAAATTAATTATTTCTAAAATTAATTGACTGGGAATAAGTATCCAAAAAATTGGGGTAATTATCGCGCCTAAAATTGTTCCTAACATCCGATGAAAGAAGCGTTGAAAAGTATTTCCAAAACTAGGCTGTAAGACAACTAAAATAGTTAGGGTTAACCAATTTCCTTGGGGAAGTTCGGCTATACTATAAATAGCTACTCCAATTGTTGTCATAATACTTAACCGTAAACCGTGACGAAAAAAGCTAGAGTCAAAGGTAAAATTATCTCGCAAAGTATCAAACCAAGATGTGATTTTAACTGCTGATAATATTTCGGATTCTGGGGATAAAATTCTATTTTTTTGGAGATGATTAATTGATTGATTATTTCTGATTTGGTTTCCGGTTAATGTAGTACAATCTAATTGGATAATAATTGATTCTAAAGTTGAAACGATCCGTTCTATGACTACTAATGCTGGATAATCTTCAGCATGATCGGCAATTGTTTGTTGTTGGAGTTGTTTTTGTTGTGCGATCGCTGTTACAATACGTTTGAGGTGATCAGTATCAACAGAAACCGATTTATTCCATAATAATTTTACTAAATTTTTACAAAATAAAGCAATTTCTTCTAAAGCATTATCTACTAAAATTCGGACGGTAAAAAATTGGGGATCATGTTGATGAAGTTGGACTAATTCTGTTAAAGTAACAATAGATGTGATTAAATTATCAGCATCCTGAATTAAGATAATAGCCGATTCCCCTAAACTCGTATTTCCTAATATTAATTTCCGGTCTAATGTCCAGGCTCGGCGGGCATTTTCTAAGGTTTCTCGAAGTTGACTAACCTGTTTTAATTCTTCAGATTCAGATATATTTTTAGCTTGATTAATATATTTTACCAGGGCTTGATAACATTCACTAATAGATTTTTTTAAGCTAATATAGGGATTCAAAGGCCAAATTCCTAAACATAATACTATTGTCCAAGTTCCAGCCATCAAACAANNCTGACAATTTCCCAACCTCCAGAGGGTAAATTCAGGGTAAATAAAGTAAATAAACCAATCACTATTCCAGACAAAACCCCTTGATGTCCATATAAACTAAGATAGCCAACTAAAAATAAACTACAGAATGAAAATATCAGTTTTAGTAATAGAATATGTGAAACTAAGCTGGCTAAAGCAACGAATAAAGTAGAAACCAAAACTGTAAATAATAAAGAAATAGCCCTGGTCGAATAAAATCCCCCGGTGTCACTCAAAAGAAAAAATAAACTATCAATACCAACATAAAAACCGAGATCGGAATGACCTGTTAATTTTCCCACAGATAATGCCACAGATAATGCAATTGTTAATCTCAAGACTCTGGCTAGTTTCAGATTTCCACTGGGTTTAAGTAGGAAACTAAATTGTTGATTTAAAAAAGTTTTGGTCATAAAAAAAGATGGGTAATGGGTTTTGGGTAATGGCCCCCAAACCCCCCGTGTACGGGGGACTTTGAAGTCCGGTTTCCCCCTTTTTAAGGGGGGTTAGGGGGGATCTAGACATCTTTTCAAAACCTACTCATTAATGTACATTCCCAAACTAATCGAGGTTGAACATAACTTAATAAATATTGTCGAGTTTTTTCTAGTTGTTTTAAGAAGGTTTGGTCAATTATTCCGGTTTTTTGTTGCTGTTGCCAATCACAATGTTGTAAATAATCTACTAACCAAAGTTGAGCTTCACTATCCAAGGTTTGACTAATTTCTTTTGCCAACTCTAAAGCCGATCTTAAATTAGATGGGGGTTGTTTAACTTTATTTAAAAATTCTACAGGAATATTTTGTAATTGTTGCCAATGGGAAATCGCTTCTCCTGGACTTCCTTGCGCCATAGCTAAAATTTCAGCATGGGATAAAATATGATCAAAATTATGCCGTTTTAGCACCTGATTCATACCTGTATCTGTTAACCTATAAAAAGGAATTTTAGCACAGCGAGAAACCAAAGTTGGTAATAAGGAATCAATTCCTGGGGCAATTAAAATAATTGTAGCTTTTCCGGGTTCTTCTAAGGTTTTTAATAGCCCATTGGCGGCGGATTCTGCCATAGATTCGGCGTGTTCAACTACTACCATTAACCGAGATGCTTCTAGGGGAGGACGACTCAAAAATTGACTAATTTCTCGAATTTGTTCAATCCGAATTTGAGGCGGTGCTTTACGTTTAAGTCCGGCTTCTGTGGCTTCTTTTGTCGATAGTCGTTTTCCTTGATGTAAATAAGTGGGTTCGACCCAAAAAATATCGGGGTGATTTTTCTGTTTAATGCGAGATTGAATCTGTTTTTGATTAACTGGTTTTTCGGAATTTTGGCAAAACAAGAATTCAATAAAACAGTTAGCCATTAATGTCCGACCAATACCATCAACTCCAGCAAATAAATAGGCTGGAGCAATCCGATTTTGGGCTACAGCTTGGGTTAATAACTCAATGGCGGGTTGTTGTTCGATTAATTGGTCAAAAAAGCTATTCATTTGATTTTAATAACCTTAAATAAGGCATCCCCATTTTCTTAATTTTTGACTTAAAATCAATTTAATATTTTCCGTAACTTGATCAATATTTAACATACCATTAATCGGTATAATTCGGTCTGGGTTGGCTTGAGCTAATAGTTTAAATCCCTGTTGTACACGCTGATGAAATTCCAGATTTGCTTGTTCTATCCGATCAATTTTACCTCTAGTGCGAGTTCTGGCAAGTCCGAGTTCTACATCTACATCTAACCATAGGGTTAAATCACTTTCTAAACTATTAGTAGCGATTTGATTTAATTGATTAATTAAACTCAAATCTAAACCTCGACCATAGCCTTGATAGGCAATAGTTGAATCGGTATAGCGATCGCACAAAATCATATTTCCTTGGTCTAATAGAGGCTTGAGAAACCCCTCAACGTGTTGGGCGCGATCGGCAGCATACATGAATAATTCGGCTCGATCTTGAATTGGTTCTTCTCCATGATATTCTAATAATAAATGTCTCAACTCCTGGCCTAATAGAGTTCCCCCGGGCTCTCGTGTGATGATTACAGGTGTATCCATCAGACCTTGTAACCAAACTTGGATACGCTGCATCTGAGTTGTTTTTCCTGCACCTTCCACCCCTTCAAAANNCCTGCATCTGTTAATTATCTGTTGGCATTCAAAACGTTCTACAATATGATAGTCTGGAATAGATCATTAACCTTTAAATGATTTAATCTTTGAGGATCAACCTAACCTCAATTCTTGAAGCTCTAAATTAATTATTGCACCTCTGGAGTTCCCTATGGCCCGCTACACTGGATTTTTTATTGTTAATGTCGGTATCGAAGATTTGCGACCGATGATGATTGATATTTTAGAATCCTGTTACCTAGAAATTACCTATCAAACACCAAGCTCTATTATTGCCCGGGAAGCTATTGGTAAAGTTACTGTGAGTCAATTAGTCATTGGTGAAGTGGTATTTGATACAGCAAGTTCAAATATAGACGAAACAAAAATGACCGTTTTTATTAAAAATGAATCCTTACCATTACAAACTAATAATCACTGTCGAGAAATCTTTGATCAAGTCAGTCAATTAATTATTGATAATCGTCAATGGGTGCTTTTAGAAAGCATTTCTTTGTAGAGACGCGCCCCGCGCACGTCTCCATTATTTACTTAATTTTGAGCAAATATTTTCCTTTCCCCTTACTATCATAAGCGTTAACAATCACTCGATAAGTTCCGGTTTTTGGTAAGGTGATAGTAATTTCAGAATTGGAATTAGTTTGACTAATATCATCATGTTCTTGCAATAATTCATTATCTGAATTAAACAGAGCAACATAAGTATCAAAGGCAGAACTTTCTAATGAAATTGTGATTTGTTGACCTTCTTTTCCTTCAAAGGTATATTCATCATACAAACTCTGATCGGAAGCTAAAACCGTATCCCCCTCTTTCAATTCACCTTGCTTTTCTAATAACAGGGGAGTAGGGGGTTCTGGAGAGGGTACAGGACTCGGTGTAGCCGTTGGTGAGGGTGTTTCCTGGGGTACAGGACTGGCTGAAGGTTGAGAATTAGGGGTTTCTTGAGCTACCACTTTTTCCAGTCCTAACCCCCCCAAGGAATCAGAATTAGAAACTTTTAGAATATCTAATAATGGAGTCTGAAGCCAAGCTAATACCCCCATTATCGTTGTCCAGATTAACATTTGTTGCATAAAAAAACCTCAGTACATGGAATAATTCAGTCGCTAACGGACAGTTAATAAATACTGACCGCGCCCGGTTTTATCATAAGCATTAACAACCACTCGATACCGACCTGTGGCGGGTAAAGTCACCCGAATTTGTGCGTTTTTATCTGACTGACTAGCATCATCATTTTCAGCAATTAATTTTCCCTGGGGATCAAATAATGCTAAATATGAATCAAAATCCTGACTTTCTAAGCGAATCACAACAGACTGCCCTTGCTTTCCATCAAAGGTATATTCATCATACAAGCTATTATCCGATGATAAAACAGAATCTTGATTTTCTAATACTCCTTTTTGATTTAAAATTAGTTGACCCCTGGGGGAATTAGAGGACGATTCCGTTGCTTTCAAGTGCAAACGATAAGCTCCCGCCTCTCCTGCTTCATAGGAATTGACTAATAAAATATAAGTCCCATCCGTTGGTAAAGTTGCGACAATTTTGGCATTTTTTTCCCCTCCACCATCATCATCTTGAGCTAATTCCTCTCCAGCTTCTGTTGCCAGAATTAAATAGGAATCTACCTCTTTACTATTCATTTCTATGACAACTTCTTGACCCGCTTTTCCCTCAAAAGCATAAACATGATAAAAACTATTATCAACGGGTAAAACTTGATCTCCTTGTTTCAAAGTATCCGTAACTTCCGGGCCATTTAATTCAATCCGTTTCGCATTTTCCTTTTCAAAAACCGAGGTTTCCGGCGTCGGGGTGCGAGGGGCGCGTCCCTCTTTGACTGCTTGCAAAAACGGAGGCACCCGGTCAACAGAAATGGCGAAACCAATACCAATATTCCCCCCACCTTGACCTCGGGTAAAAATCGCCGTATTCACCCCAATTAATTCCCCGGCACTGTTGAGCAGGGGGCCACCCGAATTCCCTGGATTAATCGCCGCATCGGTTTGAATTAAATTGCGGTTTTTGTCCAAGCGGCTGACAATTCCTACAGTTAAGGTGTTTTGGAACTGGCCAAAAGGATTCCCAATCGCAAAAGCCCGTTGACCGACTTTGACCGAATGGGGACTGGCGATGGGAATAATTGGCAAGTTTCTGACATTGCGAATTTTGAGCACCGCTAAATCGAGTCCAGGTTCACCAAAGGCGATCACATCCGCTTCTAACTTCCGGCCATCGGCTAAGGTAACGGTAACAATTCCGCCCCCGGATACAACATGGGCGTTAGTTAAAACTAAACCATCTGGACTAATAATTGCTCCACTACCATTAGTTTTTTTGGTGTCAATAGAAACCACTGCTGGACTAGCCTTTTCATAGACTTGAATATTGGTTTCTTCTTCGGTTTTATCTTGAGCTAAAAGCAGAGGAGAATCAATACCGTTATTAGAGATTAAATCGCTAGATGGGACGGAGGATTGGGGTAAAATAGAAATCGTTTTTGATAGGTTAGCATTGGCAACCGGAACATAGATTAAGGCTCCCATTGTCAATAGTCCAAATGTTGTTAATCGCAAAGATAAAGAATTCATTAATTAATTCTACTAGATAATATATCCCACCTAAAGTTTAATCACTATTGGAGGCACTCTCGCATCTCCAATCGGAAGCGGGGCGGGTCTACCACTTCAATTTTAAATCTAATCAACACTTCACTGAAGGGGAACTAGGGTTAATTCCTGGCTTTCCTCGCACCTCAACTTCTAATTTTAACCTGGGATTGACTGACTTTGGGGTTGGTAGAGAGGAAATAGGCAATCTTAGAATAGGAAATAGTGATTTTTTTTTCTATTATTCTAAATAACAGCAATAATGATTATGATCTTAGAATCCTCCTTGTTTGCCCTCAACTGCCAAAGTCAATGAACAGCCAATCTCCCATAACTTTTGATTCTACCTTAGCTTCTGTCCTTTCCCATGACTTTCGAGTTAGTTCTACTACTTTAGGACAAGTTGTTGCTAAGAATTTTGCCCAAAACCCTAATTTACCTGGGGTAATTGTCATGGATGAAACTCGGTTATTAGGGATGATTTCAAGAACAAAGTTTCGAGAACAAATGAATACTCTACAGCGAGAAAATCTTTATTTTAATAGTCCGATTCAGATGCTTCTCGACTATCTTAGAATTCCTCCCTTGTTGTTAGATCATAATTCTAAAATTGCGGATGCTGTTAATAGTGCCTTAAATCGATCTAAAGAATTAATTTATGAGCCGATTGTGATTGTCTGTGAAAATAATATTTTTCGGATTATTGATGCTCAAGTGCTATTGTTAGCTCAAAATCAAATATTAAATCATGCTCAGAATATAATTCAACAACAACAATCTCAAATCAAACAATCTTTTGATGCAATTAAAGCCGAAAAAAATAAAATTAAAAAATGTAGTAAATATTATCAAAATCAACAAGAATTAATCAAGAGAAATCATCAGGATTTTTTAAAAGTTAAACAACAAGAAATTTTTGAAACAGCCCAAAAAATTACTGAAATTAATGAAGATTTTTTGCAAATTAGTCAGTTAGTAATTACGGAAACCAACAAATCTTTTAGTGAAATTATTGCCCATACTAATTCTATTAATTCTAATACCAGTCATATCCAAGAGATCAGCGCCTCTATTTCTAATGATTTAGAATCTATTCACTCCGCTTGTAATTTAAGTAGTAAAATTCTTCAACAAATTCGTCATTTAGCTGTAAAAGGATCGATTGTCGCTTATCAATCCCAATCTCCTCCTCAAGGATTCAATCAAATTAATTTAGAAATTAATCAAATGTTGAATCAAATTTTAAATATTAATCAGCAGATGAATAAGCTGGCTAATCATTTTAAATTTCATGTTCATAAGCTCCAAGATATTGCTCAAAATCAATCCGGTATTTCTCGTTCTATTTCCCTGAAATTACAACGAGCGGAAATGGTGATTAAAGAATTAAAATACCTAATTAATAATTATAATCCTAATTTGATTGTTTTAATTTTAGAACAAGCTAAAAGTATCAGTCCTGAGTTGATTCAACCTGTGGTTTCTAATTCAGAAAATAAGTTGAATTCAGAATCAAATAGTGAACATTTAATTTGGTTAATTGAAAGAACTTTAAAACACCGAAATGATTCTCCCCCGTCATAATTCTATTATTCTCCCGCTAATAGCAGTTGCGCCGCTTCTATCATTTCAGTTTGAAATCCAAGCAAATCCTCCCGACTGGTTAAATAGGTTTTTAACGCATCTAAGGGATCAATACTACTTCCAGAATCTAATTACNNTTCTGGTAAACGAGGTCGAGCTAATTGACTGACTAATTCTGGTTTAATTGTGTAGCTATGGGCGGCACTCAAAAGTTGGTGCAATTCGGCGTTATTAATGGAATCCAATTGATCTGAACGCAGTTGATAAATTAAACGAACAACTGCTTCTTGAATTTGATGTTTTTGAATGATTTTAATTAAGGTTTGTTGAGGTTCATCAGTTTTAGAAAGGTCTACTTTAATGGTACAAAAAGATCGCACAGTTAAAGTACAAAACTCCCATTTTATTTGACCTTTTTCTACCTCAATTAATACAAATCCTTTATCCTCTTTTTCCTCGCTAAAATCAACTCGTTCAATACTCCCAGGATAAACAACTGGTGGATTATTAGTTCGATTTAGATTTTGATGTTTATGGACGTGACCTAATGCTACATACTCAAAACAAGAGCGGGTTAATAAGGAAAGGGGAATATTAAATCCCTTACCAACAGCCAAAAACCGTTCCGCTCCTAAATTGGCTTTATCCGCCATCAAATGTCCTAATAAAATTGTCGGTAATTCCGGGTCTAATTGCCGAATTTCGCCTTCTAAAACAACTGTTAAACGATCAATTAAGAGTTGATTAACTGCTTCCAAAGAGAGTCCTTCTGTTTCGGGACGAGTTAATAAAGTTGACCGAGTTAACCAAGGTAAAGTAATAATTTGAATCGCACCATTTCGAGTTTTAATGGTATGGGTTTCTAAACTATCCCCGACGACAAAACCAGGAACTCCTAAAGTTCGATAAATTCCTAAACTCGCTCCTCCTTGTCCCTGGGAATGTTGATCATGATTTCCTACTAATAAAACCGTCGGAATTTCTGCATCCACTAACCGCCGAAATTGAGCCGCAAAAGCCTGTTTAACATAGGGGGCGGGAGTCGCATCAGGAAAGGCATCTCCGCCAAATAATACTAAATCTACGGGTTCTGCGATCGCTCGATCAATACAACGTCCCAAGGTGGCGGTAAAGTCCTCTAAGCGAGTATTTAAACCCGTTTCAGGATTAATTTGCCCATGAGAAAAACCACTCCCTAAATGAATATCCGAAAGATGCAATATTTTAATCATTACTGAGTTTACTAAAGTTGATTCATTATAGTATAATTAGTAAGTTGGCAAACAATAAGGAAAAGTGATGGCAATTCAAGAACGCATCCCTGAACAGGATTTAACTTGAAGTTATAAAAATAATATGTTTAATAAAAAGCAATGGCCGGAATTAGTCGAATTAATCTTCATTATTGCTGCAATTATAGGTTCCTTTGGTATTCTTGCCGGACAATCAATAACCTATGCGGCGATCCCCGGTTCCTTCGCCCTCGGATTAAATTGGCTCAATCGTCAATTATTAGCCCAACAAATTCGGAAAAATAGTACCAAAACTAAAAGTTTAATTCAGGAACATCAAGCTGATCTAGATCAACTCATGGATCAGTTACAGAGAACTATCTCTACTTTAAATATATCTTCGGGACTGGCTTTAAATCCCAATCCTCAATTAGCACAAGAATTACAATCTTTAATGGTGGTAATTCAAAATCTTTTAGAACGTCAAAATCTATTAGAAAAGACTTTAACCATGATGCAATCGGAGTTAGAAATTGTTGTGCAAGCCTTCCAAAAACGCCCGGAGTTAGACCAAATTAATAGTTTAACTCATGTCATTGTGGATCTGCAACAATTTATCAATAAATTACCCCAATGGGGCAATTTACAACAACATCAAATGAACGAACTTAATCAAAAAGTTGAAGCATCTCTGGAAAAACTTTCAGCAGAAATCGAAAATATTCCTAATCAGATTGAACAGGAAATTAAACGACAGGTTAATCTCTAAAAATTCATAAAGGTTGATAATCTCAGGGCTGAAGCCACTGAGATTATGCGGACAGAGTAGATTTAGGTAGTACCTAAAGTCTAATTATTGTATCATAATTCAATAAATATTCAAGGGGAATAAATTCCCTGGCGTCGTGTTTACTCGTGTATAAATTAACCCCATCATCGCTTACAATTCCAAGGTAATTAATTGAGCAATTTCATCGGTTTGGAAACCTAAAGCCATTGGTTTTTGGGCTTCAGGAATTATCTGCACGTCATAGAGTTCTGTAACTATGCCTTCAAACCGCAACCAGTGAACANNAAGATCAATTACCATCATACCACAGCGCGGTTCGGCATCTTTTTGGGCGAGTAATTTATCTAATTCTAAACCTCCAAATGTCTTGTCATCTCCTCTGGGTTTAGAAAGTCCAACTATTGCCCAATTTTGCCAAAATGCTAGTCCTCGTAAATAGCCGGGACAAAAGGCGATCGGGTTAAATTTCCCTGTGTCTAAATCCACATATCCTAATTCTCCTTTCCCCGAATTTAACAACCACAACTTATCTTGATACCAGCGAGGTGAATGAGGCATGGAAAGTTTTTTAGCAATAATATCATTAGATTCAATATCAATA
>DMPJ01000431.1 GCA_003456035.1 Planktothrix sp. UBA8402 | reverse complement strand
TCATAACCAACACTCGCTAATACTTAGAAAACTAAATCCTATGAATGATGATCTTTTGTTGTTAGAAAAAGTAGCTCAATTTGTGTTAATAGGTAACGGAGAAAAGCCAAAATCTTCTATTATCGCTGAAACCTTAATTAGATGTGAAAATCAAGCCAAAAAAACCAAAGAAAAGCATAGTTTTGAATCCTTAATCGGAAATTGGCGACTTTGTTGGGTAAGTGGAACCCAGAAAATCCGTAAACAAGCCGGAATTGTTAAGGGAAACGGACTTTATATTCCTAGTTTTTTGAATTTACAAATCATCTATTCTCGATATCCCCATCCCCTCTTAACAATAGAAAAACCCCCAGAAATAGACGCCGGAATTATTCAAAATTGTGTTAAATTAAATCAGTTTAATTTAACTCTAACTGGCCCCGCAAAGTTTTTAGATAAAAAGAATATTCTCGCCTTCGATTTTACCCATCTTACCTCTAAACTGTTTGGCTTAAATATCTATGACGGTAAAATGCCCGGAACCTCAAGTAATGCCCAACAATTTTATCAAGATTCTATCAAAAAACAAGCCTTTTTTGCCTTTTTTGTGATTACTCCTAATCTAATTGCAGCTAGAGGTAGAGGCGGTGGTCTTGCCCTCTGGACAAAAGTTTAAAAAGCCGATCCCAAACCCTTGTATTATAGAAAATTAAGTGACTTTTGAACACTGAAATTACGCCCTAAATTTGCATTTGTAATCAACTATGGCAACCCTTAACGACAACTATCTCAAACTCAAAGCGGGTTACTTGTTCCCCGAAATTGCCCGCCGGGTGAATGCGTTTGCAGAAGCCAACCCCGACGCCGAAATCATCCGTTTAGGCATTGGGGACGTCACCGAACCCTTGCCCCAAGCCTGTCGCAACGCAATGGTTCAGGCGGTGGAAGACATGGGCAACCGTGACACCTTCAAAGGTTATGGCCCAGAACAGGGCTATGCTTGGTTACGCGAAACCATCGCAGCCAACGATTTCCAAGCCAGAGGTTGCGATATTGACGCCGATGAAATCTTCATTTCTGACGGTTCAAAATGTGATACAGGCAATATTTTAGATATTTTTGGAAACGATAATATTATCGCCGTAACTGACCCAGTTTATCCCGTTTATGTCGATACAAATGTGATGGCAGGACACACCGGAGATGTTAATGAAAAAGGAGAATATGGAGGATTAGTTTATATTCCAATTACGGCGGAAAATAATTTTACTGCTGCTATTCCTACCCAAAAAGTTGATTTAATTTATCTCTGTTTTCCTAATAATCCCACGGGGGCAACGGCAACCAAAGAACACTTAACCGCCTGGGTAGAATACGCTAAAGCCAACGGTTCTATTATACTATATGATGCCGCCTATGAAGCGTTTATTTCTAACCCGAATTTACCCCGTTCTATCTATGAAATTGAAGGGGCAAAAGATTGCGCTATTGAGTTTCGTTCCTTCTCCAAAACCGCCGGATTTACCGGAACTCGTTGCGCCTTTACTGTTGTTCCAAAAACCTTAACAGCTAAGGCTAAAGATGGTTCCGATGTGGAATTATGGAAGTTATGGAATCGTCGTCAAGCGACTAAATTTAACGGTGTTTCTTATATTATTCAACGGGCGGCGGAAGCGGTTTATTCAGAAGCAGGAAAAGCTCAAGTTAAGGCGTTAATTCAATTTTATATGGAAAACGCCCAAATTATTCGAGAGCAATTAACGGCGGCGGGATTAAGCGTTTATGGGGGCGAAAATGCCCCCTATGTTTGGGTGAAAACTCCCCAAGGTTTATCGAGTTGGGATTTCTTTGATAAGCTCTTACAAACCTGTAATGTTGTCGGGACTCCGGGTTCTGGTTTCGGTGCGGCGGGTGAAGGATATTTCCGTATTTCTGCTTTCAATAGTCGGGAAAACGTAGAGGAAGCTATGCGTCGAATTACCGATAAGTTTAAGGTTTAAATTGTTGGGTGGGCAATGCCCACCTAATAAACACTTTACAAATCTCGTAAATTATAGCTATAATCAAATAAAATTATGTAGTGGTACAAAGTATGGCTACAGCAGTTATAAACCAACAAGTACAGGATGAAATTGCCAGACTTTCGCAATCTCAAAACGTTGATGCAAACGTCTTAGAACAATTTGCTAATTTTGTTATCCAAAATTATAATCCAAAAAATAAGCGTTCTACTCCAGAACTATCAATAACTGCTATTAAGCAAGCCGTTTATCATCACTTTAAAGTTAAGAATACACAGGAGTTAAAGAAATCAGGTTTGTTTAGAATGTCTACAGATGGCATGGATACACTGGATTTCCGTTTGGCTTCAACTTGGAAGATGCTATATAGAAAATTTGTGGGTGTTCTTCCTAATGAAAAAAATCAAGAAGGATATGGTTGTATTAATGGTATTAACATTTTTAATTACTTTAAACCTTGGAGAGTTTTCGGATTAAATCCTAAAATTGCAACGAAAGAAGATATTAAGAAAGCATATTACAATTTAGCCAAAATTTATCACCCAGATAATCCCACAACAGGAGATCGAAAAATTTTTGAACAAATTGATATTATGTATCAAAGTATTATTGAGGTTTTTTAAGAATGCCAGAATATCTTAGATTTTCTATTACAGAACAAGAAATTGCTATAGCATTAAAATTAGAAAGGAAGCAGCTTGATGAAATAGTTTCTGATTTAGAATTATCTTTGGATAGTTCGATTGAATTTAAGGAATCTATACATTTTAGATACTTAAATAGGAAATTACAAGAAAGAATATTTTCTCAAGAAGGAGCGTTAGCTATTGCAAGTTCTATAGACAATAAATCTAACGATACAATGAATATTAAAGAAGTTTTAACTTCAGTTATAGAATTAGTTGAAAAGCATAGAATTAACAAAATTGATAATAGTATTCGCCAAACTGTATATCATAATAGTTCTTCTTTAACAGTTATGAGAGAGCTACATTGGTTAAGTAACCGAGATGTTGTTAAAATTTTTCAAACCAAAGAAAGTAAATTAGAAGAATCTTTCAAAAATATTCAAATATCAGATGATCCCATGAAAAAAGGAGAAGATTATGAGCATATAAGTGCTGTCCGTTATTTTTCTTTTCGTGGTTTAGCAAAACTGAGTATAGAACTAGCAGCAAGTTTATATAAAAAAGAAAGAAAGGATTATTGTCAAAGAGTACCAATCGTTGTTCCTCCTGTTGTTAGTGATCTTTTAGCTCTTACTCCGTCTGAAATTCCATCTCAGAAAGACATTGAATCAGCCATGAGATATGTAAATAAGAGAGATAAGGAAAGATGCCAAATAACAGGCAAATCTAGGGATAAAATAGATAAAATTGACTTAGCTAGACATCACTTATTTGATCAAAAAAATTATACCTATCTATCTGCTGAAATTGATAATATTATTACAATCACTAGAGAGATTCATGATGACTTTCACCTGTGGATCGGTGGAACAGATAAAACCTGTACAATAGATGATTTCATCCGTTATATTGAAACGTTTTATAATCAAAGACACTCAGTAATTTTAATGCTATATGATCGTCGCCAGCTACTTAAGTTAAAGTTAAGTCAATTACAACGTTATTTACCGCAAAGTAACTCTTAATAATTATCGTGTTTTTCAAGAACCTAACAGTGAATTTTATACTACAAAGCTCTAAAAAGGACAAATCTTTCAAATTTCTTCCAAGGTCAACAGGAGGATATAGAATGATGAACTGGAATTATCGTGTTTTTCAAGAACCGAATGGTGACTATATCATTCGTGAAGTCTTCTATACTGAAGATGGCTCAATTATCAGTTGTACAGAAAATGCAGTAGAACCCATCGGTCAATCTTTGGAAGCGTTAGCTAGGGATATTGAAGCTTTTCAAGAGGCGTTAACTTTACCTGTTTTAACGTTAGCCGATATTCCCATTAGTACCTCAAAAAAACGTCATGATGAACGCCATAACAATATTTCTCATGAACAGTTAATGGCAGAACTTGGATTATGCGAACCGTTGAGGAATTAATTACAGAAGCATTGTCTTTACCCAGTGCATCGAGAGTGCTTCTCGTCGAGAAATTAGTCGAAAGTTTGAAGTTTGATGTTGATGAAACGATACAAACACTATGGATAACAGAAGCAAAACAGCGTCGAGATGAAATTCGGACTGGTGTAGTCATATTGAACAGAATTTTTCCGTCTAATACATAGTTATACCAAACCGAAACGCCCGTTAAAGTTATCTGTTTATCGCCGAAATTAAGCACTCAAAAATGATTTGCTTCGTTGATGAGTTGGGAGAAATTATTGGCGATCGCAAAGACCAATAATTACTAAGTGATCGCCTAAAACTCACGACTCACGGTAATAGCGATCTCAATACTCTGAATATAATTCGGACTATCGTGTAAGAGTCTTTGAATTTTTTGAGCTATAGTATTGTCATACAGAGTTATGACAAGCAAAAATATGAGAGTTAATGCAAGGCTCGATAGCGATCGCGCTAATAAGTTTAATTACATTCGCCAGCGTACCAATCAAGGTGCGTCTGACATCATGAAAGCGGCGATCGATCTTTACTATGAAAAATTATATCAAGAATCCTCTGTAAAGCCTTTGCAACTTCTTAGGGAATCAGGGTTGATTGGTTGTGCTGAAGGGGACTCTGATTTGTCGGTTAATTACAAGCAATATCTCACTGAAAGTCTTAACGAAAAATATGGTCATCGTTGATTCTGGCTTTTGGATAGCATTAATCAATCGCCGTGATGATTATCATGTTAAGTTTTTGATCTCAAGGTTCAAGATGGGAAAAGAATCAGTGAATTGATGAATCAATATAGTTCTCTGCCAATGGATTTAGCGGATGCTTCATTGATTATTCTTGCCGAACATTTGGGGCATGGGCGGATTCTATCTGTTGATTTTCGGGACTTTAATACTTACCGATGGAAAAATCGTCATCCTTTTGAGAATTTGATGTCTATTAACTGAAGCGATCGCCTAATAATCACAACTCACAGGAATAGCGATCGCCTACAGCAAACCTTTAACAGATAATTGAGGCGATCGCCTAAAAATTACGACTCACAATAATGGCGATCGCCTACAGCAAACCTTTAACAGATAATTGAGGCGATCGCCGCTTCGTAGGCTGAGTTGACAACAGGAAACCCAGAATTGCTTTTCTCTGGTAGCACTAACCAGAAGCCAGATTGCACTTTAAGCTGTAACCGTAGATGCGATCGCAAAGCTAAAATGAGACAGCGATCAGTGTATTGGTTTTGAGTTAGAGGCGATCGCTGATAAACTATCTATAGAAACAAAAATATAAAATTTTTAAGGAGATAAATATGACCTTTAGTGAAGTCGTAGAAGCTATTAAAACTCTATCATTGGACGAAAAAAAAGAGATACAATCTCTTTTGGAACAGTTTTTAAGAGAAGAGCAACGTGACGAAATTTATCAAAACTATTTATTAGCCAAACAGAACGAGAAAGAAGGAAAACTAAAATTTTCCTCGGATATTGATCAACTAATGCAGTTTTTAGAAGAATAATGATAGAAATTAGTTTTGATGATTCTTTTAAGCGAGCCTTCAAAAAACGTTTTCAAGGCAACCATGAGTTAGAAAGAAAATTTCGGATAAAGCTAGAAAAATTCAAAGAAAATCCGTTTGATCCATCTCTCAAAACTCATAAATTATCAGGTAAACTTAAAGAACTGTGGAGTTTTAGTATTGAGTATAATCAAAGAGTGATATTTTATTTTACAGACGAAGAAAAAGCCGTTTTTGTTGATATTGGTAATCACGATCAAGTCTATTAATTGAAAGCGATCGCCTAAAAATCACGACTCACAGGAATAGCGATCGCCCTCACCACATTAATTTCTTGTGCCTTGTCCTGTTAGGGCATTTCTTGAACAAAATCACAATTTGATCCGACAAAGAAATTTACCCTTGTCTTTTAGCTCCGAAAAATTTGGACTGAGAGTGTCAAAAAATACTTGCAAGCCAAACAGAAACTCCAGCATAGCAAAGCTTTTCGCTCGATCTACTGGAGTTTTTAAAGAGTAAATTGTGAGTAAGTTTTAGTAACGATGTTATTTACCTGAAAGTAACTCTTGATGTCGATATTAAAACTAATAAACTATTCTCCCAAACGATATCCTTTCCCATAAACCGTGTGAATTAGGGGGATTTCTCCGGTAGTTTCGATTTTTCTTCTTAACAGGCGAATTTGTGCTGCTAATACATTGCTGCTCGGTTGTTCACCATCTCCCCAGAGATGTTGATGAATTTGATCATGGGTTAATAACTGTCCTGGAGAGCGCATCAAATAAGCTAAAAGTTGGCTTTCTTTTTCTGATAAATCAATCATCCGTCCACCTCGATAGGCGAGTTGATTATCGAGGTCTAATTCTAAGTCTAAGACTTGCAAACGGTTAGAATTAACGGAGGATTCTATAACTTGATAACGACGCATTAAGGCGCGGACTCTAGCTAATAATTCGCGTAATTCAAAGGGTTTCATTAAATAGTCATCTGCCCCAGCATCTAACCCTTGAACTCGATCATCTAGGGTGTCTTTTGCGGTTAAAAATAGAATTGGTGTTCGGTCAGAATGCGATCGCAATTCCTGACAAATTTCTAAACCGGATTTTTGCGGTAACATCCAATCTAAAATCAATAAATCATACTGATTTTTACGAGCTAAATCACAGCCAAAACAGCCATCTGTGGCAATATCAACTGTATACCCTTCCCTGGTTAATACCCGGCTTAAAGGATCTGTTAATTCGATTTCATCATCAACCAATAAAATTCGCATAATTTAGTAATATTATCTCAGGATAAAGTTAATCTAATTAACAATAATTTTCCCAAAATTAGGGCCTGTAGGGGCGGGTTCAAATAAATCTATAATATCCACAAATAACCTACCAAAACCCGCCCATAAACTCAACATAATTTATAATCAATTGAATATTAAGCCGGGGTGGGGCGGGTTTTGAACAGTTATTTTTGGGAAACATAACTTTTTACAGAACCCGCCCCTAAAGGTTATATGAAGACTACTTCAAAAGGGTTTTGAACAGTTATTTTTGGGAAACATAACTTTTTATAGAACCCGCCCCTACAGATGATCATAAAATCCCTTCAAAAGTGGATCATTTCCGGTTCTAAATAAGCCGCATTAATCCATTCCTGCATAGCTGGAAGTGACCAAATTGTTTCAACATAATCTTGTTCAATGTCTCCTAACTTGACATCATAGGTAATAAATCGAGAAATAACCGGGGCAAACATGGCATCAGCAATAGTAAAATTTCCGAATAAAAATTCACCGTGAGAGCCATATTGTTCCCGACATTCTCGCCAAATTGAGGTGATTCGATCAATATCGGTTTGTACATCCGGTTTCATGCCTTCTCTGGGGTAACGAGTCCGACAATTCATCGGCATTTGTTGCCTTAAATTGATAAATCCGGCGTGCATTTCATAACTAATACAACGAGCATAAGTTCTAGCTTCTAGGTCTTGAGGCCATAAATCACTAATAAAATTCTCAGCAATATATTCACAAATTGCCAAGGATTCCCAAATCGTTAAATCTTCATCTAATAATACCGGAACTTTCCCCGATGGAGAATAGCGCCTGATTTGCTTGTAGGTGTTGGGAGTATCCAAAAAAATTACAATTTCAGAAAAATTAATTCCGGCCTGCTTCAGAAGTAACCAAGGACGCAATGACCAAGAAGAATAATTTTTATTGGCAATCACCAGAGTTAACTGTCCCATAATCTGGTAAATAAAAGTTAAAGTAATTATTGCAGTTTCAACAGATACCGAATTCTCGGCGGACTGTATTGATCAATCCCAAATCCCTGATTTCTCATCCCTATGATCACCGTAGCACTGCCTAAAGGCGCTTTATTGATAGATACTATTCGGCTTCTGCAAGCCGTCGGACTTGATTTTAGTGCTTTTTTAGATCCCAGCAATCGACAACTGCAAATCCATGATCCCACCCAAACGGCCAAGGCGTTATTAGTGCGGGCGCAAGATGTCCCGGTTTATGTGGAATATGGTCAAGCCCAATTAGGAATTGTCGGTTATGATGTCCTGCGGGAGAAAAAGCCTCAAGTGGCTTCTCTGGTTGATCTCAAGTTTGGCAAATGTCGGATGTCGGTTGCGGTTAAACAATCAAGTCCCTATCAAATTCCGGTAGAATTACCGCCCCATAGTCGGGTAGCTTCTAAATTTGTCCACTGTGCCAGTGAGTATTTTGAGAGTTTGGATTTACCAGTAGAAATCATACCACTATATGGCTCCGTTGAATTGGGGCCGATTACGGGAATGTCTGAAGCTATTGTGGATTTAGTCTCTACGGGTAAAACATTACAGCAAAATGGATTAACAGAAATTGAGGTTTTATTTGAAAGTACAGCCTACTTAATTGCTCATCCCTTAAGTTATCGTTTAAATACGGGCGGACTCAAAGATTTAATTACTCAAATTGAAGAACAGTTAACAGTTAAATGTTAAATGTTATCAGTTAACTGTTAACTCTTACAGACGCACTCTTGGCACGTCTCTATACTGAACACTAATTAATGGTACGGGCGGGTTCTTTTAGATNNTGAACCCGCCCCTACAACTGATAACTGATAATGCGGATACTTGATTAAAATGACAACCCTAATTTCCCCTAATAATACTCCTCAAGAACCAAATTCCCGCGAAACAGATTGGCGGTTACTAATGCGGGTTGCTGAATATGCTAAACGGAATCAACGTTTATTAATTTTGTGCTTAATTTTATTAATTCCTCTATCGGTTTCTGGTGCAGTTCAACCAATTTTAATTGGACAAGCGATTTCTTTAATTCGTCAAGAACCGACCACCCATCCTTTCCTAAGAGAAATGTCTATATCGGATGGATTGAATGTTTTAGCTTTGATCCTCTTAATAACCATTTTAGTCCGATTTTTACTGCAAGCAATTCAAGGATATTGGGTACAAAAAATTGGTCAACAAATAACTACTGATATTCGGAATGATTTATTTGATCATGTCACATCTCTAGCAGTTAGCTTTTTTGATCGGACTCCTGTTGGACGATTAATTACCCGTTTAACCAGTGATGTTGATGCCTTGGGGGATGTATTTTCTACGGGTGCAATTGGGATTATTAATGATTTATTTTCCATTTTAGTCATTGCCATTTTGATGTTTATGATGCAATGGAAATTAGCATTAATTTTAGTCTTAATGATGGTTCCAGTAACGGCTGTAATTGTTTATTTTCAACAACAATACCGGAAGGAAAACTATAAATCAAGAGACGAACTTTCTAATCTTAATTCCCAATTTCAAGAAAATATGGTAGGAATTGGGGTTGTGCAGTTATTCCGCAGAGAAAGATTTAATTCAGAATTATTTCGCGCGACTAATCTCCAGTATATTAAAGCAGTAGATCAAACTATTTTTTATGATTCTGCTGTATCCGCAACCTTGGAATGGATTGCCCTAATTGCCATTGGGGTTGTTCTTTGGTTTGGCGGTCAACAAGTTGTGGAAAATCAATTGACTTTTGGGACGTTATCGGCTTTTATTTTATATGCCCAACGATTATTTGATCCCCTGCGACAATTTGCGGAAAAATTCACAGCAATTCAAGCGGGTTTAACTGCTATTGAACGGATTAATAATATTCTGAATGAACCGATAGAAATTCGAGATCTCGATCAAATTACTGCCCATCTTTCTACCCTAGATTCTGATGATCAAAATTGGGTACAAATGGGAGAAATTCGCTTTGAAAACGTTTGGTTTGCCTATAAAGAAGATGACTATGTGATCAAAAACTTAAATTTAACTATTAATCCAGGGGAAAAAGTTGCCTTAGTCGGGCCCACAGGTGCCGGAAAAAGTACGATTATTCGACTCTTGTGTCGATTATATGAACCCACTCAGGGACGAATTTTAGTCGATGGTATTGATATTCGAGAGTTACGTCAAACCGAACTTAGACGTCATATTGGGGTAATTTTACAAGATGGTTTTCTATTCGCTGGAGATGTCAAAAGTAATATTACTCTAGGAGAATCCTATAGTTTGGCAGAAATTCAACAGGCGGCGGAAAAAACCAATGTGAATCATTTTATTGAACAGTTACCCCAAGGATATAATACCGAACTTCGAGAACGGGGAACGAATTTAT
>DMPJ01000250.1:7932-23161 GCA_003456035.1 Planktothrix sp. UBA8402 | reverse complement strand
TCTACTAAGTCTCTACAAGATTGCATCACATTAATTAAACGGACATCATATTAGATATCATCAAAGCTAAATAAGAGTGATAGATTAACTTCACTCTTATTTTTTTGTCAGCGCGTAAGTCCCGATCGGGAGCATCCCGATTTTGTAGGATATATTTGCAAATTCGGGATGCTCCCTACACTAACCGACCCCCTAGGGTTTTATTTTAATTAATCATTTGCCTATTTTTAACCAGGCAAAAACCTGCTCGGCGGTTAGTTCTAAATTAATATCTTTTAGGATTTGTAATTGACAAGAACCTCTAAACACATTAGGCTCTTGTTGAGGAGAAAAAATCAGAATAGAATAGTCATCAGGATCAATCATCCATCCCAATTGGCAGCCATGTTTGATGCAGTGTAAAAGGTTATCGATCACACGATTTGCTTTTTGATCAGGGGAAAGAATTTTAATTGACCAATCAGGAATAATTAGTGTATTATCGCTTAGTTCTCCCTGCTCATCTAATTGAATTTTTTGCCAACGCAGGACGGCGATATCAGGAATAATTGAACGACCCCCAAAGGTACAACGCAACTCAGGAAAAGCATAGGCAATTTTCTCTATTTCTGTGACTTCATTGATGGCATTAATTAACTTTCCTTGAAGTCGAGAATGGCGAGGCTTTGGCATGGGTTTCTGAATAATTTCACCGTCAATATATTCGCCAGCAGGTTTGGTTTCTGCTAACTTCAGAAATTCCTCTAATCTTAAAAATTTGGCTTTGGCAACGGTCATGGCTTTGTGGCTATGAAATGCTTGTATTTTAGTTTAGCAATATTCTGGAGATTGTTCTATTTAACTGATCCTATGTTAAGTTTTTCTTATCCCTTTCTCAATATCGTTTTGTTTTTTAAAAGATTGTCAGAAAATCCTGATATTTTATTGAAAATTACTCTCAAATAGTTGACGAGATTATAGGGGTTCTGGTACTATATAAAAAACATCGCTCAAGGGGTTATTGTGTCTATAGGTCAAAACCCAGGCTAAAACCCTGATTATGTCGTCAAATATGATGATTTGCTGACGAAATTGTGACCTGGCGAGGCACGAGTTTTTGAGGAAAAAGGCTCAACCCCAAAAGGCTATCTTGACAAAATTGACAATTTGTGCTGTAAGGGAAAATAGCGATCGCGATCAAAATCTGATTTTTCTGTAATAAGTAAAAGTAGTAATAATTTTCCAGTAACAATAAAACCCTGTTATTCTAGTAGGGTATAACATTTCAAACAAATGTCATCTTCTCAACCTTCGATAGAAACAAGTATTACGCCGAAATCTTCTCGAAAAGATGCAGGTTTAGCGCCATTGGTGTTGACCTTGGTGGAACTAATTCGACAGTTAATGGAAGCGCAAGTCATCCGACGGATGGAAGGAAATACTCTCAGTGAGGAAGAATTAGATCGGGCGGCGGAGAGTTTACGACAATTAGAAATTCAGGTATTAAAACTATGTGAAATCTTTGAAATAGACCCGGCGGACTTGAATATTGAGTTATCAGAATTTGGGACATTATTACCAAAATCAGGAAGCTATTATCCAGGGGAAAGCACACAAAATCCTTCGATTTTAGAATTATTAGATCGGTTAATGAATACGGGAATTGTTGTTGAGGGAAGTGTAGATTTAGGGTTAGCGCAAATCAACTTAATTCATGCCAAATTAAGATTAGTATTAACCTCCAAACCTCTCTAACTATCCCGTAGGGTGCGTAAGGCGAAGCCGCACGCACCATAACTTTCAATTGTGAATAATATTATTGACAATATTGATAACTTTTGAGGAAATATAAAAGCCGGTTGCTATTATTCATTATTGATAATTGATTGGTCGTATAGGGAATTTTTGCTCAAATATTGGGGGAGTTAGATTTTCAGCCCGCACCATAACTATCGCGTAGGGTGCGTAAGGCGAAGCCGCACGCACCATAACTTTTAATTGTGAATAATTTATTGTCAATATTGATAACTGTTTAGGAAATATAAAAGCCTGTTGCTACTATTCATTATTGATAATTAATTGGCCATATAGGGAATTTTTGCTCAAATATTGGGGAATTTGACTTTAAGGTTGATGATGGGTGTTGGTGCGTGCGCGGGGCTTACGCACCCTACAAATTAATGGGGAATCTGGATTTTCGGGTTGATAATGGGTGTTGGTGCGTGCGCGGGGCTTACGCACCCTACAAATTAATGGGGGATCTGGATTTTCGGGTTTATAATGGGTGTTGGTGCGTGCGCGTTGCTTACGCACCCTACAAATTAATGGTGGTTTTAATTATGGGAAATGGTTTATATTTATATGGAATTTTACCGACAAACCGAGTCCGACCTTTAGCCTTACATGGGTTAGACAAACAACCAATACAAACCCATCCCGTTGATGAGTTTAGCTTTTTATATTCCGAGACTCAACAAGAACGTTATTTAGCCAGTCGGCGAAATTTATTAGGCCATGAAGATGTATTGGAAAAGGTGATGGAACATGGCTATCGAAGCGTTTTACCTTTACAATTTGGATTAATTGTGAAAGATTGGGCTCATGTGAAAGCGCAGTTAATTGTTCCCTATCAAGATCGGTTAAAAGAATTGTTTCATAAATTAGAAGGAAAACGGGAAGTTGGGGTAAAAATATTTTGGGAAGAAACGGAAGAATTAAACCTTTTAATGACAGAAAATCAAGGGTTAAGGGAAAAACGCGATAGCTTAGAAGGTAAACGTCTGAGTATGGATGAAATCATCGGTATTGGTCAAGAAATTGAATGGGCGATGAAAAATCGTCAACAGGGAATTATCGAGAAATTTCAACAGCTATTAAACCCCCTAGCGGAAGAAATTGTCGAAAATGATAATTTGACCAGTGCTATGATCTATAATGCAGCCTATTTAATTCCTTGGGATACGGAACCCCAATTTGGTGATAAAATTGAAGAACTTGATCACTATTTTAATAACCGCCTGCGAATTCGCTATAATAACTTTACGGCCCCGTTTAATTTTGCTCAACTCAGTTCTTAATCAGGTGTGTTATGATATTACGATTATTACTATCTCCAATCACAGCACCCTTTGAAGGTGTAATCTGGATCGGTGAACAACTCCTAGAAAGGGCGGAAGCTGAACTAGATGATAAGGAAAATTTAGGTAAGCGGTTATTGGCGCTCCAGTTAGCCTTTGATATGGGGGATATTCCAGAAGCAGATTTTGAAGTTCAAGAAGAAGAATTATTGCTACAAATTCAAGCCTTAGAAGATGAAGCCAACCAAGAAGAAGATGAAATAGATTAAGCTAATTAAATTATAATCCTTCTCTCCTTCTTCGTGTCTTCGTGTTTCCCTCAATTATCAATTTTTCTTCTATTCTCCCTTATAGTTAATATTCTAAAGTAAAAGTTGAAACTGAACCGGGTTTGGGTTTAGTGAAAGTAAGAGCCGGAGGTTGAGTCGTTTTGGTTTCTGGGGGTTTAGGTTGAGCAATTTGTTTAACGTCGGTTTCCAACCCTTGAATTTGATTTTCAATTTGTTCTAAACGTTGAGTAACGGTTTGAAGGCGTTGTTCTAAACTTACCAACTCCTCTTGTAAGCGTTTTTTCTCTACCGCTAATTGATATAAACTTCGGTAGAGGGTGGCTTCGGTTTTTTGGCGAGGCATGGTGCTAATTTTTGGTAAAATAGGAGGTTGAGAACGAAAAGGGCGCATAATAATTTTGGTATAACTACGAGATTATTGTAACAATGGAATTGGGAGAATTCCTAAACTTTATTTTTCTTCATTAACTGACTAATTTTGCTAATTTTTTTGTTAGACTTTTGGGGAGAAAACCGTTTAGTTTCCGCAGAATAACTCCAACAGATAGCGTCCGGGTCACGTTGATAACTCCAGTCCGAAAATTCTGCTTTTGTCTTCCACTTGCTGAGGGTAGTCGGATGTACCCCTAACCGTTGGGCGAGTTCCGACTGATTTAAGGTTTCGGGTAAAATAGAAGGGGATGAAGGTTTAACGGGGAATAAAACTACTGATTTCGAGTTTTCTACCGTAGGTAAAGGTAGAGGGTCTTCAACGGTCTGAGAAGGTTGGGCGGTGGGAAAATAATAAATCATCCCGCCCACATCGGTAATTTCATACCCGGCGGCGAACTCGGTGGCGCGTTGGTCGAGATATTCCTGTACTTTTGTCCCCGACTGTTGGGTGTGCATGGCTAAATCTAAGGCCGTAATTCGTCCTTGGTTTTCCCGAATTAACCGATAAAATACCTCATCCAAGGTCGCTAACTGATTTTGTTGACGCTGTTGATAATATTTCCACACCCGCCAAGACCCCCATCCCCCAACGGTTAAAATTGCTAAGGGGAATGCTTTCTGGAGGATAAATAAAACCACTGCAACGGGAAGGAGAAGCGTCAGATATCCCCGTTCAGGAGGGTTAATCTTTGGGTTAGAGTCTGACATGGATAGGAGGTTAACAAAGGTAATATCAGCTTATCAAGTTATTAGCGAAAAGTATAAAAATGCGTTACGGGAATTGGCTAATCGCTATTAGAGTATATTTTTCAAAAATAGCCTAGAAACCGGGTTTCTGTATTAGATTGATTATAGGAAATCAAGATCTCTTGAGAAACCCGGTTTCTGTAGTTTCTGTAATTTACAGAATACCGTCTTTTTTCGCCATTGACGTCATTAAATCAATGACGCGACAAGAATAACCCCATTCATTGTCATACCAAGCCACAACCTTAAAGAAATTAGCATTAAGTTCCATCCCGGCTTTCGCATCAAAGGTACTAGAACTAGGATCAGTGATAAAGTCTGAAGAAACTACTTCATCTTCAGTATAGGCTAAAACACCTTTCATCGGGCCTTCGGCTGCCGCTTTCATTGCCGCACAGATTTCTTTATAGCTGGTGGCTTTGTCGGTGCGGAAGGTGAGGTCAACTACAGAAACATTAGGAGTCGGAACTCGAAATGCCATTCCCGTCAGTTTTCCTTTTAAGGCAGGTAAGACTAAAGTTACGGCTTTAGCCGCCCCGGTGGACGATGGAATAATATTTTGGGCCGCGCCCCGTCCCCCGCGCCAGTCCTTCTTACTAGGGCCATCAACGGTCGGTTGAGTGGCGGTCATGGAGTGAATAGTGGTCATTAACCCTTCCGCTAACCCAAAGTTATCCTGAATCACTTTCGCAACCGGGGCTAAACAGTTGGTGGTACAACTAGCATTAGAAACGATTAAATCAGAAGCGGGGTCAAAGGTTTCGTGGTTGACTCCGACTAACAGAGTTTTAACTTTTTCCGGGTCTTTGGTAGGTGCGGAAATAATCACCCGTTTAGCACCCGCTTCAATGTGTTTGTGAGCGCCCTGGTAGTCACTAAATAACCCCGTAGACTCGACCACATAATCCACCGTGTCTTCTTTCCAGGGGAGTTGGGTGGGGTCTTTGATGGCCGTACAGCGAATAAAATGTCCATCGACCACAATGCCATCTTCTTTGGCTTCCACGACGCCCGGAAATACTCCGTGAGTGGAGTCGTATTTGAACAAATAGGCTAAGTTATCGGGAGGAACTAGATCATTAATCCCCACAAACTCAATATCAGGGTTATTGATGGCTGAGCGCATCACCAAACGACCAATGCGACCAAAACCATTAATTCCTACTCTTAACGCCATATTATTAACTCCTTTAGGCAAAATTTAAACCGACTTGATGGCTCAAGCCCTAACTAGGGATAGACTGTAGCACAAGTCTTGACTGTTGAGGTTATTTCTGCCTGTAATTTTAATAAAATTAGCATCTTAATCTTGATTCGATGACTCTAAAAGTTAGGTTATATTTTTTGGCAACTCACAAAAGTTTATTCCTGATTTATCACTCAGAGTGTTAACAGATTTCTCAAATATCTGTAATATTCAAGAGTATACGATTTGGCTTAAATCTAAGATGAACAAACGTAAACGAATTGGCATTCTTACCAGTGGCGGAGACTGCCCGGGTCTCAATGCCGTAATTCGGGCTGTTGTCAATCATGCCACATCTGAATATAACTGGGAAGTCCGAGGTATTCCCTATGCCACTCAGGGGCTGATTGAACGAAAAAGTGTGGTATTAAATTCCTATGGTTTAGAACGACACGGAATTGATCCTTTATTAAGTATGGGTGGAACAATTTTAGGGTCGATTAACAAGGGAGATACCGAAGGTCTTACAGACGAAATTATTCAGGGATATTATGATTTAGGATTGGATGCTTTGATCGCCATTGGTGGGGATGGTAGCCTGGCGATTTTGCAGAAATTAGCCGAAAAAGGCAATTGGAATTTAGTCGCTGTCCCCAAAACTATTGATAATGACGTCGCCCATACGGAATTATCGGTTGGTTTTAACTCCGCCGTGACCACAATTTTAGACTGTTTAGATCGGTTGAGTTATACCGCCGCCAGCCACGACCGGGTGATGGTGGTGGAGGTGATGGGACGCTACGCCGGCTGGATTGCGCTGNNGATGGTGGTGGAGGTGATGGGACGGACAACCGGACATTTAGCCTTATATTCGGGAATTGTCGGGGGGGCAGATGCCATTTTAATCCCGGAAATTCCCTATTCGATTAAAACCCTGTGTAAACGCATTCGAGAGTTACGCAATCTCTGGGGACGNNAAATTTGCTATTGTGGTGGTAGCTGAAGGAGCAAAAACCGCCGATGGCGAAAGTCGATATTATAAAGATGCCCTCGGAGAAGTCCGACTGCGGGGAATTGGGGAATATGTGGCCACGGAAATTGAAAAAAATCTGGGGGTAGAAGCCAGGGTGACTGTCCTGGGTCATGTTCAACGGGGTGGGGCACCTTCGGCCTTGGATCGATTAATTGGCACAGCCTTTGGAAAGGTGGCGGTGGATTTAATTGCCCAGGAAAAATATGGGGTTATGGTCGCTTGGCATAATAATGGGGTCACTACCATTCCCTTAGATCAGGTATTTGCCGATAGTCCCCTACTCATTGATCCCCAAGGATTTTGGGTGGAAACAGCCCGATCCCTGGGAATTTATCTAGGGGAAGAACTTGAACCTGAAGATATAGCTTTGATAAACCCGAATCTTAATGATTTACAGCCTTCTTTAATAGAGGTAATAACTCAGGTTGACGAGGTTTGAATCAAATGTTTCAGCCGACGTAAACGATCAGAATAGCTTTTGAGAAGTTCTAAGGCAAACATGGGCGTTTGCTGAACTGCAAACAGAAATCGAGATTTATCCATTGTTGCTAAAATACAATCAGTTTTAGTAATCGCAGTGGACGCTCTTGTGCCGTCGGGTTGAACTAAAGCACCTTCCCCAAACACATCTCCAACAGTCAGAGTTTCCATCACTCTCCCATTCACCCATAACTCGATTTCACCTTCGAGAATGCCATACAAGACATCTCCGGTTTGGCCTTCCTCAAAAATAACTTGATTTGCCAGATACTTTTGTTCTGGCTGTTTTTCAAACAGTTTTACAGTTTGGGCGGGATGTAACATAGTGTTGTCAATTCAAGGAATATAAATATGTTCTATCAGATCAATCCTAGGGCAAAATAGGAAAAGAAAAACCGGGTGATATAGNNTTCCCTATTCCCTATTCCCTGTTCCCTATTCCCTGTTCCCTATTCCCTGCTATATTTATATCTCATGCCTAACACTGTTACTGTAACTGTTCCCGCAACAACCGCTAACTTAGGGCCAGGATTTGATTGTATTGGTGCCGCCCTAACTCTTTATAACACGCTCCGTTTTTCTAATTTAAAAACTATTCTAAGTGAGATTCTGCGAATTACGGTTCAAGGCACAGAAGCCGCGGTCGTCCAAACCGATGAGAGTAACTTAGCCTATCAAGCCTTTATTCGGGTTTATCAATATCTTGGTAAAACTCCGCCCCCAGTTCAGATAGATATTGATTTAGGAGTTCCTTTAGCCCGGGGTTTAGGGAGTTCGGCAACAGCCATTGTCGGGGGACTGTTGGGGGCGAATGCCTTAGCCGGAAATCCCTTGAGCCAAATTGAGATCTTGCAATTAGCCATTGAAATCGAGGGACATCCCGACAATGTGGTTCCCGCCTTATTAGGAAATTGTCAATTATCCGTATCCAGAGGGGAAAATGGCACAGGCTGGGAAATTTGCCCAATTCCCTGGCATTCTCATCTTGTCCCGGTGCTGGCGATTCCTGATTTTGAATTATCCACCGCAGAAGCCCGAAAGGTTTTACCCCAAACCTATAGTCGGGCGGATGCGATTTTTAATACCGCCCATCTGGGATTATTAATTAGAGGTTTAGAAACCCGAAACCCCGACTGGTTAAGGGTGGCTCTCCAGGACAAAATTCATCAACCCTATCGGAAATCCTTAATTAAAGGCTTTGAAACCGTCCGCAGTGCAGCATTACAGGCCGGAGCTTTTGAATTAGTGATTAGTGGGGCCGGGCCGACTTTATTAGCATTAACCGATGAAATATCAGCCCCGGCGGTGGCAGTAGCGATGACGATGGCCTGGAAACAAGAGGGCGTCAACCCAGAAGTTAAGGTTTTGCAACTGGATACTCAAGGAGCTACGACTACAAATATTGAATAGGAGAAACTAATGGTTCTTAATCCTAGTATTATTAATGCTGTTGAAAAACTGGGATATCGTGTCACCAGTGGCGATGTGGCAACTCAAGCCGGAATTGATCTTAATATCGCCCAACGGGAACTTTTAGTCCTGGCATCGGAAGCCGGAGGTCATTTGCAAGTAGCTGAGTCGGGGGATATTGCTTTTGAATTTCCCCGCAATTTCCAGGCAATTCTGCGGAACAAATATTGGCAATTAAAGTTACAAGCCTGGTGGGAAAAAATCTGGAAAGTTTTATTTTACCTGATTAGAATTTCATTTGGAATTATTTTAATTGCCTCGATTCTTCTGATTGTCGCTGCTATTATTACGATTTTAGTTGTGATTAATTCAAATCAAAATAATAACAATTCTGGGGGAAGTCGGGGTGGAAGTTGGTTGTGGATCACTTGGTTGATGCCTGATTTTCGGTGGTTTTCTACGGTCAATAATAATAATTATCAACGCCAAAATGCTAAAAGTAGCGATCAAAAGAAAGAGATGAATTTTTTGGAATCTGTTTTTTCGTTTATTTTTGGAGATGGCAACCCTAATTATAATTTAGAAGAACGCCGATGGCAAACAATTGGTATGGTCATTCAAAACCAAAAAGGCGCGATTATTGCTGAACAAGTGACTCCCTATTTAGATGAAATTGGGAGTTCAGTGGCTCAGGAATATGAAGATTATATGTTACCAATTTTAACTAGATTTGATGGTAGACCGGAGGTGAGTCCAGAGGGGCAGTTAATCTATCATTTTCCCGAATTACAAACCACAGCCAAAGCCTCCCATTCTAAGTCGGTTTCTGCTTATTTAAAAGAAAAAAAATGGCGATTTAGTCTGGCAAGTTCCGGGCAAATTATGGGAGCTATTGGTTTAGGTTCGGTTAATGTGATTGGAGCATTAATGTTAGGTAGTTTATTGAAAACCCCTGAAGTTGCTGGATATTTAACCGGATTTTTGGGATTTGTTCATGTAATTTATCCAGTTTTATTAATTTATGGTGTAGGATTTTTGACTATTCCTTTAATTAGATATTTCTGGGTGCAATGGAAAAATCAAAAAATTATTATTCGCAATACAACCCGAAAAAACAGAGTTAATATTTTAGCTGATGATAATTCAATTATACAGGAAAAACTCAATTATGCCAGTCAATTTGCCAAGAAAACTGTGATTAATAAAGATAATTTAGCCTATACAACAGAAACGGATTTATTAGAACAAGAGGAACAAAATTCTGATAAAATTGATGTGCAATGGCAAAAACGTTTAGATGAATCTGAATTATAAAAAATAGGTTGAATTAAACCTAATAAAAGTTAACTTTTATCACACTTGAATCAGGGATCATGAAGGTTTAGAAATTAATCCTTTTTGAATCGCTAAAATTGCTGCTTGGGTGCGATCGCGTACCTCTAACTTTTGTAAAATGGCATGAACATGACTTCTAACCGTTCCTGATGTAATATGAAGTAAATTAGCAATTTCTTGATTAGTTTTGCCATCGGCAATTAAGGCTAAAATTTCCTGTTCCCTGTGGGTTAAATCATGATCAGCGATCGCTGTATTTTGAGTTTTTCCTGATTCGATATTATCAAACAATGTCCGAATTTCTGCTGTCACTGTTTGATCCCACCAAAAAGCTCCCGCCGCCACAGAATGTAAAGCTAAAATTAGTAAATTCGGTTCAATTCCTTTTAAACAATACCCCGATGCACCCGCTTTGATTAATCTTTCAATTAGGCTTTTTTGGGAATGGGAAGTTAAGACCAAAATCGGGGTTTCAGGATGGTTTTGTTTAATTTGACGACAGGCTTCTACCCCTCCAATTCCAGGTAATCCTACATCTAATAATACCACATCGGGTAAATATTGATTCGTTAATTCAACGGCGGTTTCCCCATCAGTTGCTTCCCCAATAATTTTAATTTCTGGTTCTTTTTGTAAACGAATATTTAGTCCTAAACGGAATAATTCATCATCTTCGACTAATAAAACTCTTAATAGGTTTGATGGCATTTTTACTAACTTTTTTCAAAAAATTTTAAGTGTTACAGTTGAACTTCTCCCTGAGCCAAAGCCGGAAGACGAAAACAAAACATCGCTCCATTAGGAATTTTATTTTCTGCCCAAATTATACCCCCATGGGCTTCAATAATTTGTCGAGTTAAGTATAATCCTAATCCTGAGCCTTGAGCTTGGCGATCGCTATTTCCCTGATAAAATCGCTCAAACAAATTTGGCAATTCTGCCGGGGTTATTCCTAAACCCTGATCCCAAATTTTCACCACCTGAAAATGAGCTTCCGATTCTAATATTACCTCAACCCGACCCCCACGCGGAGAATGATTAATCCCATTAATTAATAAATTGCTAAAAACGCGCTGAAGTTGCAGTTGATCACCTTTCACCCAGAGAAATCGCCGAAAATCGGAGTCCCGATAACTTAAACCCAAATAAATTCGCCGGGTTGTTGCTAAATCGGTTAAATTTGCGATCGCTTCTTCTGCTATTTTGACTAAATTAATCGCTTCTAAATTTAGTTTTAATCCCTCCGTATCATTGCGATAAACATCCAATAAAGTTTGAACTAATTGTAAGCTGTTTTGGTGAGAACGCAACATCATATCGAGAATTTTTTCTTGAGTCGAATTAATGTCACCAAACTGTCTGTTTTGAAAGGATTTTAGCGTTTCAATTGCCCCTAAAAGGGGTGTTTTTAAATCATGGGTCAAAGTAGAAGCAAAATCTTCTCGAACACTAGCAAGTTTACTATGAGCTTGGAGTTGAACTTGTTGTTGAGAAATCGCTTCTTCATAGCGACGAGTGCGATCACTTAACCAACCTGTAACAATTAAGGCAAAAACAGCAATCACTCGATTAGCAACTGTTGCTGAATTGATAATTTCAGAATTCGGAAAAATTAAGTTAAATAACGTTAATAAACAAGCGGCTACAGTAACTTGTAAGGTAATCATCCGATTTAAACGGGGATGAGCTAATAAAATAGTAATCGTATAAAGATAACCGAAAACATATTCTGCGGGCGTCATATATTCTAATAAAATTACCACCGCAAAGAATCCAAAAATCAACCAATAAATTTTTAAAGTATTTTTTAAAATCATAATTTATTTCTCAATTGATTACTCTTTTTAATTTAGCTTAAAATTAGCGTTTAGAGTTAACTATATCTCTAGTTATACCCTCATCTATATCAACAGGTTTATAATTTCAGGTAGAAGTCGCTACATATCTCTTATGTTTTTTGCTTATATCGTGTGCTGCTCAAAATTATACTTTTTGTTAGATTGTTTTTTCGGAAAAAAGTAAAATAATAGGATTAAATTCAGATGTTAATTTCCATCATATTTATGTGGCAAGGATTTTTTCAAATTGCCCTAACATTAGGACTATTAGTGGCGATTGTTCCTATTTTTGGAACCTATATTGCTAATGTTTTTTTAGGGAAAAAGACCCTTCTTGACCCCATACTAAATCCCCTGGAACGCCTAATTTATAACCTCAGTGGGGTTCATTTCCAACGGGATATGACAGGTTGGCAATATGCTCGTGCCATGCTTTTGATCAACTTAGTCATGGGAGTTTTTGTCTATTTTATCATCAGTTTACAAGCAGTTTTACCCTTAAATCCCCTGCAATTAAATGCCCCACCTTGGGATTTAACCTTACATACAACAATTTCATTTTTAACCAATACTAATCAACAACATTATTCCGGTGAAAATACCTTCAGTCATGCCACCCAGATGCTCGCATTAGGGTTTTTAATGTTTACTTCGGCTGCGACAGGTTTAGCCGTTTCTATCGCTTTTATTCGAGGAATAACAGGCAGATCATTAGGGAATTTCCATGTTGATTTTACCCGTTCTATTACTCGAATTTTATTACCTATTTCCTTAATTGGAGCAGTCATTTTATTAGCATTAGGTGTGCCGGAAACCTTAGCAGGATCGCAAATTTTTACCCCCTTAGATGGAGGAACCCAAGTCATCGCCCGGGGGCCAATTGCTCATTTTGAAATCATTAAACAATTAGGAGAAAATGGAGGCGGTTTCTTTGGAGCAAATTCAGCCCATCCCTATGAAAATCCCAATGGGTTTTCTAACTTAATAGAAACCTTAGCAATGGTTAGTATTCCTGCTGCTTTGATTTATACCTTTGGAATTTTTACCCAGGATAAAAAACAAACTTGGTTACTGTTTGGAATGGTATTTTTAATCTATTCCGGCTTCATTATTATTACCGCCCTTGGAGAATTTCAAGGAAACCCAATTGTTAATAATTTTCTCGGTCAACAAGCTCCGAATTTAGAAGGAAAAGAAATTCGGTTTGGTTGGGCAGAAACCGCATTGTGGGCTGTTACCACAACCGGAACCATGTGCGGTGCTGTTAATGGGATGCTCGATTCATTCATGCCAAATGGAGGTTTTTCAACCTTATTTAATCTGTTTTTACAAATTGTTTGGGGAGGACAAGGAACCGGAACAGTTTACTTATTTATTTTCCTGATTTTAACCGTGTTTTTAACCGGATTAATGGTGGGTAGAACCCCAGAATTTCTAGGGCGAAAAATTGAAAAACAACAAATTATTCTCGCCAGTGTCATTTTACTGGTTCATCCTATTGTCATTTTAATTCCTGGTGCTATTACCCTCGCCTATCCTCAACTTTCAGGGATTTCAAACCCTGGATTTCATGGCATTTCCCAAGTGTTTTATGAATATGCTTCCGCCGCCGCCAATAATGGCTCAGGATTTGAAGGATTAGGGGATAATACTATCTGGTGGAATCTTAGTACCAGTGTTGTACTTTTAGCCGGACGTTATATTCCAATTGTGGCTTTATTGCTATTAGCAGAAAGTCTATTAAATAAACAACCTGTTCCCGAAACTCCTGGCACATTAAAAACCAATTCTCTCCTATTTACCAGTGTGACAACGGGAGTGATTTTGATTTTAGGAGCCTTAACATTCTTACCTGTTTTAGCATTAGGGCCAGTGGCGGAAGCCTTTCAAATTGCTAGTCTCAAATAAGCTGTTAAGCATCTAAATGGGAGATTAAAAAATTGTGAAATCCTTGTAGTGCCAGCGTCCTCGCTGGCTAGAATATAAAGTTTAAATGCGGAACAGCTTAATCACCCTATTTTTCATCAAATACCCTTCAATTTTATGATGCAAACTCGCTTAAATAAACGACAACAAAAAAAGCAAAATAAAGTCAATACTAAAAGACTTTATCAACGAGCGTTTCGGGATGCTTTTAGCAAACTTGATCCGCGATACATGATTAAAAATCCTGTGATGTTTGTCGTTTGGTTAGGAACAATTATTACAGCCTTATTAGTTCTTGATCCTAATTTATTTGGAACTATTCAAGGAGAAAATAATCGCTTCTTTAATTTCCTCGTCACATTGATTTTATTATTAACCCTACTATTTGCAAATTTCGCTGAAGCGGTCGCAGAAGGACGGGGAAAAGCGCAAGCAGATTCCTTACGTTCGACCAAAGCAGAAACCACCGCCCGCAAATTATTACCCGATGGTTTAATTGAAGAAATTAGTTCTACATCGTTAAAAAAAGGAGATCAAATTAAAGTTATTGCTGGAGATATGATTCCAGTGGATGCGGTCGTAATTGCGGGAGTTGCTTCTGTTGATGAATCAGCAATTACTGGAGAATCTGCCCCGGTTTTAAAAGAACCTGGAAGCGATGTTGCTAGTTCTGTAACGGGAGGAACTCGGATTATTTCTGATGAATTAATCTTGCGGGTGACATCGGAACCGGGGAAAGGATTTTTAGACCGAATGATTGCTTTAGTTGAAGGGGCAGAACGAACAAAAACCCCAAATGAAATTGCCTTAACGGTGTTATTGGCAGTATTAACCGAAGTTTTTTTAATTGTAGTAGCTACGATTTCACCCATTGCTAATTACGTTCAATCTCCGGTTGGTATTGTAATTTTAATTGCCCTATTAGTGGCATTAATTCCAACAACAATTGGCGGTTTATTAAGTGCAATTGGAATTGCTGGAATGGATCGAGTGGCTCAATTTAATGTTGTTGCCACATCGGGACGGGCGGTAGAAGCCTGTGGGGATATCAATACTTTAGTATTAGATAAAACCGGAACTATTACGTTAGGAAATCGACTGGCCGAGGAGTTTATTCCGGTTAATAACTATACTCCAGAAGCCGTTGCTAAAGTAGCGCTCATGGCTAGTATTTTTGATGAGACTCCAGAAGGAAAATCAATTGTTAGACTCGCCGAAAAAATGGGGGCGACGGTTAATTTTAATCGAGAATTAGCCGAAGGAATTGAGTTTTCTGCCAGAACTCGCATGAGTGGTACAAACTTACCCGATAAAAGCGAAGTTAGAAAAGGGGCTGTTGATTCAATTAAGGGTTTTGTTCGTTCTCGTGGCGGTCAACTAACGGATGATTTAGATATCGCTTATCAGCGTGTTTCTCGTTTGGGTGGTACACCTTTAGGCGTTTGCAAAGATAATGAATTGTATGGAATTATTTACCTGAAAGATATTATTAAACC
>DMPJ01000250.1:0-7742 GCA_003456035.1 Planktothrix sp. UBA8402 | reverse complement strand
AGCAATGAATTCTGGAACCCAAGCTGCAAAGGAAGCTGCGAATATGGTTGACTTAGATTCTGATCCTACAAAGTTGATTGATTTAGTCACCATTGGTAAGCAATTATTGATTACTCGTGGAGCGTTAACTACTTTCTCTATTGCTAATGATATTGCTAAGTATTTTGCGATCATTCCAGCGATGTTTTCTGCTGCGGGTATTGGCAGTTTAAATATTATGGGGTTAGGGAGTAGTCAATCGGCTATTTTATCCGCCCTAATTTATAATGCTTTAATTATCCCAGCCTTAATTCCTTTAGCCTTAAAAGGGGTTAAGTTTCGCCCCGTTAGTGCTAATCAATTACTTAGAGAAAATATTTTGATTTATGGATTAGGAGGAATCATTGCGCCCTTTATTGGAATTAAAATGATTGATAGCATCATCGCTGTTATTGGTTTAATATAAAAAGAAACCGGGTTTCTGTGGTAAAAAAATAGGAGTAAAAAATGAAAATATCAGATGATTTTAATTCAATATTACCTAGTGAATTTAAAGGGATAATTTCCTTAATCCAAACTCAAGGTAAACGCAACCTTTTACCCATTTCTCTGTTTTTTCTGTTATCCTGTAATTTAATCTTTGCCCCTGTAATTTATGCAGCAACAGGAGAAGAAATAACCCGCAAAGCAGCTTGGGCTATTGGAGTTTTAATTTTAGTCACGATAGCCATTGCTCTCTATTTATTGGCTGTAATTTTACAACCTGAACGGTTTTAAAAACCAGTCAAGTCCTCAAAAAATGTACTTTCAATTTCAAAATATACTATGTTTAGAGATTTGTTAACCGCCATCCGCACTACCCTAGTTTTATGGGTTTTAACGGCTATTTTATATCCAGTTTTGATTCTAATAATCGGTCAATCAATTTTCCCATTTCAAGCGAATGGAAGTTTGCTCAAAAATCCTCAAGGAGAGATTGTGGGTTCGGCTTTAATCGGTCAAAATTTTACCTCCAATCGTTATTTTATATCCCGTCCGAGTAGCGTTGATTATAGCCCCGTTAACAATAGTTTAGCAACGGGAATTTCAGGAGGAAGTAATTTAGCACCGAGTAATCCAGATTTGTTAAAAAAAGTAACAGAACGAATTGATCAACTCCAATCTAATAATATTATTCCCACGGCGGATTTAGTTTATTCATCGGGTTCAGGGTTAGATCCTCATATTAGTATTCAAGCCGCAAACGCCCAAATTCAACGAGTAGCTAAGGCGCGTTCTTTGAATCCTAATCAAGTGGAGGATCTAGTTAATAAAAATACTGAAAATAGATTTTTAGGAATTTTTGGAGAACCAGGAGTTAATGTGCTAAAACTAAATTTAGATTTAGACAACCTATCCAATTAACGATGATTAATAGCAGTGAAATTGAAACTCAAAAGAATTCCCCTGAATCTTATTATCAAACATCCTCTCGAAATCGAGGAAAACATAAAATTTTTATTGGGATGTCTCCTGAGGTCGGTAAAACCTATCAAATGTTAGAAGAAGGACATCAATTAAAAGCAGAAGGAATTGATGTTGTAATTGGGTTATTAGAAACTCATGGACGGGAAGAAACAGCAGAAAAAGCGATGGGTTTAGAAATTATTCCTAAAAAAACGGTTTTTCATCAAGGAATAACCCTATGGGAAATGGATACCGATGCCATTTTATCTCGTCAACCTCAATTAGTTTTAGTGGATGAATTAGCTCATACTAATGTTCCCAGTTCTATCCGAGAAAAGCGTTATCAAGATGTAGAAATTATTCTCAATCATGGAATTGATGTCTATTCAACGGTGAATATTCAACACTTAGAAAGTTTAAATGATTTAGTCGCAAAAATTACAGGAGTTGTGGTTCGAGAACGGATTCCAGATCGTCTTTTGGATGAAGCGACGCAAGTTGTGGTGATTGATGTGACTCCAGAAACCTTACAAGAACGGTTAAGAGAGGGGAAAATATATGCTCCTGAAAAAATAGAACAAGCGTTACAAAATTTCTTTCAACGTCGTCATTTAGTGGCGTTGCGAGAGTTAGCTTTACGCGAAGTTGCTGATAATATTGAAGCCGCAGCAGAAACCACTGAAAAAGCTTTATTTTGTAATGTTCATGAGCGAGTTTTAGTTTGTATTTCTACTTACTCTAACTCACCACAACTGCTCCGGCGTGGGTTACGTTTAGCCAATGCGATGAAAGCGCGTTTATATGGGTTATATGTGGAAAATCCAGAACGTTTTTTAACCAAGGAAGAAAGTTTACTGTTAGAAACTTGTCAAAATTTAATTAATGAGTTTGGGGGAGAGTTTCTTAGGGTTAAAAGTTATAATGTTTCGGAAGCGATCGCTCAAGTTGCTCAACAATATCATATCACTCAAGTTGTTCTCGGACATACACGCAAATCTCGCTGGGAATTGTTTTGGAAAGGATCACCCGTTCAGCAATTATTAAAATACCTGAAAGGGGTTGATATTCATATTATTGATGCTGAGAAAACATTGAATTCCTCCTCCTAATTTTATTAATTGCATAATACCGAATAAGCTGTATAATCAAGATATAAGAGTTATTTCTTACAGTTGCTATGTCAATCCAGTTTCCCTTTCATCCTGAAAAAGCTGTTGAAGCCGCAGCATTTTTTTTGAAGTTGCATGATGGTAAACCCATGAAATACTTAGGTTTGCTGAAGATGCTTTACATCGCTGATCGTGTTGCGTTAGAACGTATGGAGCAACCGATTACTGGTGATCATTATGTTTCAATGGATTATGGCCCTGTCCCTAGCAGTGTTTACGATCTAATTAAAGGAAAAGCGGTTGATGATGCTTTACCTTTATGGTCTAAATTTATTTCTTCTCCTAACACAAACCTTGTTGTTTCTTTAATAGCTGATCCAGGAAATCAAGACCTCTGTGAAGATGAGGAGGAAATTATCCAGGAGGTTTATAAAACTTTTGGAAATCTCGATCTTTTTGATGTTTCTCAGTGGAATCATGGGTTTCCAGAGTGGCAAAATCCTCACGGTTTGGCTATTCCAATTTCAGTAGAAGATATTCTAAAAAATGTTGGGAAAAGTAACGAAGAAATACAAGAAATTCAACAGGTAGCAATTCGAGAAGCTTATTTAGACAAGGTGCTTAATGACTAGCATCCCCATTAATTTGGGAGATGCTTTTTTGATTAATACACCTCCTAACGGTCAGCATCTCTATATTGCAATTGCACAAACTTCTGAAACTCATTATCTATTTGTAAATGTAACTACCAGGAGAAGTAATTCTGAAACTTCTTGTATTCTTATTCCTGGTTTAGATGTACCCAATTTTATTAAAAGTGAATCCGTTGTGGCTTATCAGTATGCTCGTGAAATGGATGCTATTGATTTAGCTAGTTTAATCACTCCAGATAGCCCGATTCCAAAGGGATATTTTTCTGCTAATGTTCTTGCAAAAATTCAGCAAGGTGGTTTGGCTTCTAGGCGGTTAAGAAATAGATATAAAATCGCTCTCAAAGCATTTTTAGGAATGTCGGATTAATTAATCTAAAAATAAGGTTTTAAAGCTTTGGCGACGATATCGGGGGGAGTCGGGAGTGAAATAACTCCAGAGGGTTTCCCAATAAAAAAATGAGATTCCATCAAAGCCGCGATCGCGTACAACTTGCATTTGTTTTTCAATTTGTTCCATCGGTACAGGATGGCGTAATGTTCCACTTAATAATCCAATAATTACCGGGACTTTCCGCCGTGCTATTTGTACAGATTCATGGTCTAATTCTGAAATAAATTTTACCATACTATCCCGATAAACTTGTAAAATAATTTCATCGACTAATCCTTGATTTACCCAGGTTAACCAATCTTGTAAATAAGTTTCATAGGTATATTCATAAGGATTAGGGGATAAAGAAATAATACAATCTGGTTTTAGTATTTTGACTTTTTTAACAATTCTTTGCACTAACTCAGTAATTTTACTTGCTCTCCAACTTCGCCATTCTTGATCATAATAATTATTCGGAGGAGATTGACCATTATGTTCTTTTTGATAAAGTTTAATCGTATATTCATCATAGCCAAATTCAACGGGAAGACCGAAATGATCATCTAGTTGAATTCCATCAATATTATATTTGATCACTACTTCTAAAATTAAATCTTCAATAAACTGTTGGACTTGGGGCTGAAAAGGATTTAACCAGACATTTTGAATCGTCATCGCTTCTAAAATTTGATTAAAAATCCAGTTTTTAACTTTAGTTTGATAGGAGACATCCTCGGAATTCCTTAAAGGATCTAACTCTTTTTCTCCTTTTTGAGTTTGAGCAATCCAGTCGGGATGTCGTTGCACAATAGCGGAGTTTTTAGGCGCCATAAACCCATATTCAAACCAAGGAATTACTTTTAATCCTTTTCTGTGTCCTTCTATAACAATTTTTGATAAAATATCTCCCCCAAATTGCGTTATATTTAATAGGGAATCTTGAGAGCGACCCATGACTCTTTTTCCCACAGCACTTTTATAAAAGGTGCTTCCTCGATTCCAAACAACGGGGTAAATGGTATTAAATTTTAGTTGCGATAATTGATCTAAAGCGCGATTAATTCCCCAGGGGAAAAATAAGACTCCACTACTGACATTTGTTAACCAAACTCCTCTAATTTCATGGGGGATAATTAAAATCGGTTGGGAAGATGTGGGCGGAATTAAAAGGGCGATCGCTAAAATCAATGATAAGATTAAACTTAAAATTCCTGATAAAATTAAAATCCTTTTTTTGCTCGATTTCATTATTATAAAGAAGGAAACACAAAGGCACTAAGACACGAAGCAAGAGAAAGAGATCAGGATAGTTGGTGAGGGAAAAACTAGAGCGATGTGCAATTTCATAAAGTACAGTAGTGCGAGCGTCCTCGCTCGCTTGCGTTCAGATAGAATAATCTGCTATACTTAATTGGATTAAAAACCGCTATAGATTTTTAATGTTCTCACACTCATAACCTCAAACAATAGATTATTTTAATATAATTTTTGCCATTGCTGATCAATATTTTGGGTGGTATCAATAGTAGTGACATAGTTTTTTTCTGAATCTGTAAAAGGTTGAGATGTGGTACGTTGAGAGGTTAATAAATCAATAGTTGCGTCAGAAATATCCCCTTGACGTTGTTGCAAACGTTCTTGTAAAATATCCATTGGTGCGGTACATTCAACAATTTGTAAGGGTAATTGATGGGTATGACAGGTTTCTATGACTTCTCCCCGTCGTTCTTGTTGCTCATATTTGGCATCTAAAATTACCCAAAATCCTTGTTTTGCTAATAATAATCCTAATTCTAATAACCGTTTATAGGTCTTTTCTGTCATCTCTGGAGTATAGATTTCTTCTCCTCCTTGTTCATACAGAGGAACATTTGCTAAGTGTTTTCTAACTGCATCGGAACGAATATGAATGGCATTTAATCGTTTGGATATTTGTCGGGCGGTTGTGCTTTTTCCTGACCCCGATAACCCGGACATCATCACGATTCCTCCTGAAGATTTGCGAGTATATTGCCAAGCTAATTTATAATATTGAGTGGCTTCTTGTTTGGCTATTTCTTTTTGTTCTTCAGTAATAGCTGAATCATCTAATATTAAGGAATTAACTTTAGCTCTGACATAGGCTTGACGAGTTAAATAAAAGGGTAATAATTGTAATCCTTCCCAGTCTCCGGTTTGTTCAATATAGGTATTTAAAAACCTATTTCCTAAATCAGCCCGTCCTCGTCCTTCTAAGTCCATAACCACAAAAGCTACATCATAGATCACATCTACAAAGCGAAATTCTTGATTAAATTCAATTCGATCAAATAGTAATATTTTATCATGATAAATACAGATATTTTTTAAATGCAAGTCTCCATGACATTCTCGAATCCATCGGTTTTCAATCCGACTTTTAAAAATAGCTTCATGGGTTTCAAAAAAGCTATCTGTATATTGTTTGGTTTGTTCATATTGTTCTTGAGTTTGACAACAACCAATATATTTTTGTGTTTTTTGATAGTTTCCATCAATAGAATGGCGAATTTGAGCAATAATACCAAATTTTAAAATCAGATCATTGCTGGGACAATTGAGATGAAACTTAGCCACAACATTTCCTAAATCCTCCATCTCCTGCTTAGTTAATTTATCCTGATTAAATAAATTAATGAATAAATTTTCTTGAGGAAATTGACGCATTTTTAAAGCATATTCAACGACATTATTTTGATTTTCTCCAAATTGAAAGTTATCGCCTATTTCTACTATCGGTAAAACCTCTAAATACAATTCCGGTGCTTGTTGCTGGTTCATTTGTAATTCTTGTTCACAAAAATAGCGTCGTTTATCTAAGGTCGAATAATCTAAAAATCCAAAATCAACTATTTTTTTGATTTTATAAGCATATTCTCCCGTTAACAGAATAAATGAAATATGAGTTTGTAAAAGTTCAATGGGTTCTTGTACCGAATGGGGATAAAAATCCGGTTCTAACATTTGTTGAATCAGCCGAGGAAGTTCAGAATCAGTCATATTTAAAAAAGATAAAAATGAATTGAATTTTGAGGGAGAAAGGGTAATCAGTTGGGTATTATTTTTATTATCTCACCGAAAAAAGCAAATTCTCAGGATTTGAAAATAAAAGTTACAGAAAATTTGCTATGATCAAAAATTGAATTGTTCAAACCGTTTTATAGAAAGAATCAATGACAGAACCCAAACCCTTTAATGTCTTTGGTGTTGGAAATGCCCTCCTCGATATTTTGGCATTAGTTGAGGATAATTTTATTCAAACCCATGACCTCAACCGAGGCGCCATGACCCTGATGGATACGATTAAACAGGGGAAATTATTGCAACAATTGGAGAGCCATGCTTTAGAATTACGCTGTGGCGGTTCTGCTGCTAATACTATGATTGCGATCGCTCAAAGTGGCGGTACGGGGATTTATTCGGGTAAAGTTAGTATGGATACCAATGGCGAATTTTATCAACAGGATATGGTCGCCGCCGGAATTGGGTTTGAAATTGAACCCGCCGATAGTAGCCAAGGGCCAACGGGAACCTGTTTAGTATTAACAACTCCCGACGCAGAACGCACTATGTGTACTAATTTGGGGGTTTCCACAACCCTATCAGTGACGGATATTAATATTGATCATTTGAGTCAGTGTGAATACAGTTATATTGAGGGCTATTTGTGGGATGCACCCCAACCCCGCAAGGCTAGTATTGAAACGATGGAACAGTCGAAACGCCTGGGGGTAAAAGTGGCGTTTACCTTTTCCGATATGTTTTTAGTTCAACGGTTTGGGGATGATTTTCGCAGTGTTTTAACTGAATATTGTGATGTGTTGTTTTGTAATGCGGATGAGGTGCGTCATTTCTGCGGTAGCGAAGATTTAGAAGTTTGCGCCCGTCAGTTAGGAGAAAAGGTGAATTCTGTTTTTATTACTAATAGTGATAAGGGCTGTTTAGTAGTGGAAAACCAATCTTTAATTCATGTTCCCGGGTTCCCNNATTATACGGACTTACCAACGGTTTAACCACCACCCAAGCCGCCCGTTGGGGAAATTATCTCGGTTCCCAAATCGTTCAAATTCATGGCCCCCGCTTACCCGAATCTCAACAGCAGAAATTAAAGGAAATTATTAATTAGGGTGTGGGGTGAGGGTTCTAAGTTCTAAGTTCTAAGTT
>DMPJ01000517.1 GCA_003456035.1 Planktothrix sp. UBA8402 | reverse complement strand
TCCCTGGGAACAATTATCGAGTCTACTTCCCCAAGCGGACTTATTGGTAAATACGACCCCGGTGGGAATGTATCCTCACGTTGGGGAATCGACCGTTGAGGCGTCGGTGATGGATAAAATTAAACTAGGTGCGATCGCCTATGATTTAATTTATATTCCTGAAACTACCCAATTCTTGACTTTAGCAGCCGCCAGAGGTGCGATAATTTTAAATGGATTACCAATGTTAGTAATTCAGGGAGCCGCCGCCTTAGAATTGTGGTTACAGCAACCTGTTCCTGTCGAGATTATGCGTCAGTCTCTCCAAGAATATCTGCATATAAAATAACTCAAAAATTGTATGAAATTCAAAATTTTACCCGTTATTTTTTGCCTTTGTTTTTGTGTTTTAATCACCAATTTTTGGACTCCCCCAGCTTGGGCATTAATTCCGATTCAACTGCAAGATTTAAGTTACAAAGACTGTCCTCCTGAATTAGCAGAAGGGGCGGTATCTAGTGGTTCTAGTCAAGATGCCAACTGTTTTATTATTACCGGAAAAGCCAATAATACATCGGGAAAAGTTGTTGTAGATGCGGATATTTTTGGTCGGATTTATGATGCTACCAATAACCCGGTGATGCAAAATCGAGGACGGTTAGGCAATATTGATACAGTTCCTCCGGGTATTAGTGATTTTGAATTTAGAATTTCGATTCCTTCTAATCTGGAAACTCCCCTACAATTAAAACAATTTAAAGCCTCTGGTTTTAAAAATCGAATTGGTAGATAAACTCAATTAACCCCCGGATTGTAAGCGTTTAATTTGGAACTGGGCATCTTTATAACCTCCAGTTAAGCCTTGTTCCAAATAGAGTTTTCCCGCCTGTTCAAAATCACTAATTGCACCGCTTTTATCGCCGATTTCAATTCTAATTAATCCCCGTCCATAATAAGCGGCTGCATAGTTAGGTTTCAGACGAATTGCTTGGGCATAATCGGCGATCGCTTGATCATAATTCTTCATTTGAACGTGGACTTGGGCGCGATTTCCGTAGCCTTCAGCATCATTGGGATTAATATTAATTCCACTGGTATAATCAGCAATTGCGCCTTCATAATCATGGGCGGCTGAACGGGCTAATCCTCGATTACTATAGGCTTTATAATCATCTCCTTTAATTTCAATAGCTTTTGAGCAATCTTCAATGGCTTTCGGATAATTTTTCAAATTAAAATTGGCAATACAACGATTATTATAGGCGACTTCATTGGGAGTTCTATTAATCGCTTCAGTGCAATCTTTAATCGCTTGATTATAGTCCCATAAATTGATATAAACACTACAACGATTAGCGTAGGCTTCAGAATTATTTGGATCAAGTTGCAGGACTGTATTATAATCAGCTAAAGCCCCTTGATAATCACCTAAATGAAATCTGGCTCGACCTCGATCATAATATCCTATCGGGTTCTTTGGTTCTAGGCGAATAGCTTCGGTATAATCTGCCATTCCTGATTGTAAATCCCCGGATTTTACCAGTGCAGTTCCTCTGGCACTATAGACTTTAGCTTGTTTAGGTTGCAGTCGTAAAACCGTGTTATAATCATTAATAGCGGCGGTATAATCTTCGAGATCATAATGAATTAAACCTCGTTTATAGAAAGCTTCTCCGTCTTGCGGTTCTTGTTTTAATACTTGGTTAAAATCCGCTAAAGCTCCCGATAAATCCGACATATCATAACGGGTTAAACCCCGATTAAAATAAGCATTGATATAGTTAGGATTCAATTCAATAGCTTTTGTATAATCCGAATCAGCTTGTTCATATTCCTTCAAGTCATAGTAAGCATTAGCGCGTTTATGATAGGCTTCGGGATTATTAGGATTAAATTTAATGGCTTGATTAAAGGCTCGAATTGCACCTTTTGTATCGCCTTGATTTACTTTTTCTATGCCTTTTTTTAAGGCATTTTCAGCTTTAATTGGATCGGGACGATTGAAAACTTGGAGTAACCCGAAAATCACGATTAAACCGACTAATCCAGTTATAGTAATTGCTAAGATTTTAGCCCAGGGAATCGGGACTTTTTCTTCTTGGTAAATAGGAAAGCTTTTTAACTTATTAATATTAAATCCTGAGCGTCCTGTTGTCTTTCTTAAGTCATCTAAAACATCGATCACAGTTAGATAGCGTTTGCTATAATAAGGATGTACCATTTTATCAATAACATTGGCTAATCCAGCACTGACTTTGGCATGATTTCGCCAACTTAGTTCTGCGGTATCGGATAAACTTGGATCTTGTAATTTAGGTAAATCTGANNAGCTTCTAACCCCGTAATTGCTTGAATAGCAATCATGCCAACAGCATAAATATCGCTATTATATTGGGGATGACCTTGGAACTGTTCAATAGGCATATAAGAAGGAGTTCCCGTAGCAATTGTTCGCAACCCCTGTCCATTACCATCAGCAAGTCTTGTACTCACTTCTTTGACGGAACCAAAATCAATTAATACTAATTTTTCATCGGATTTACGACGAATTAAATTAGAGGGGTTGACATCTCGATGAATGACTTGATTTTCATGGACAAAGACTAAAATTTCTAAAATATCTTCGATTAATAAAATCACCTGTTGTTCTGACCAAGAAATGCCAGGAACTAATTCTTTCATCAACGGATGTCCACTGACAAATTCTTCAATTAAATAAAATTGATTATGGTCTTCAAAATAAGCTAATAACTGTGGAATTTGATCGTGTTTTCCTAACCGTTCTAAAATTTCTGATTCTTGACGAAATAATCGCAATGCTGTTTTTAAAGTATTAGAATTATTATTAGGTGGACGCAATTGTTTAACCACACATTGAGGATGGCCAGGGCGACGGGTATCAGCCGCGAGATAGGTTTGTCCAAACGCCCCGGAACTTAGGACTTGAACAATGCGGTATCTTCGATCTAATAGTTGACCAATCATTTCCATAATCAGTAATCAAGTGTCTGCATTATCAGTTATCTGGGCGCGGTGTCTAAATTTCTGATGCCAAAATGATGGTTAAACATAAGCAGTGCGAGCGCCCTCCCTCGCTAAATTATAGGGTTTAAATGCTTGAAATCTTAATCAGTTATCAGTAATCACAAAAAGTTAAGAATTATCAAGGCAATTCTTAACTCTTAACTCTTAACTCTTACACTGATAAATGATAACTGATTACTGATTACTGATTATGTCACAACCTACGATAGAATCGATTTTGCAAGAAAATCGGTTGTTTCAACCTAGTCCTGAGTTTTCCCAGAATGCTCACATTAAAAGCTTAGAAGATTACAAACAACTCTATGAAAAAGCCAAAGCCAACCCGGAAGCGTTCTGGGCAGAACTAGCAGAAACGGAGTTGCATTGGTTTCAAAAATGGGATCAGGTTTTAGACTGGCAACCGCCCTTTGCCAAATGGTTTGTCAATGGCAAAATTAATATTTCCTATAATTGTTTAGATCGGCATTTAACCACCTGGCGGAAAAATAAAGCTGCCTTAATTTGGGAAGGAGAACCAGGTGATACTCGAACTTTAACCTACTTTCAACTGCATCGGGAAGTTTGCCAAATGGCGAATGTCCTCAAACAGTTGGGTGTGCAAAAAGGCGATCGGGTGGGAATCTATATGCCCATGATACCCGAAGCTGCGATCGCGATGTTAGCCTGTGCCAGAATTGGTGCGCCCCATACCGTTGTCTTTGGGGGGTTTAGTGGAGAAGCGCTCAAAGATCGGTTAGTGGACGCCCAAGCTAAATTAGTGATTACCGCCGATGGTGGCTGGCGAAAAGATGCCATTGTCCAGTTAAAAGAACAAGTCGATAAAGCCATTGAAGCCGGGGCGACCAGCGTTGATAACGTTTTAGTGGTACAAAGAACTAACCAAAAAATTAACATGGAACCCGGACGGGATCATTGGTGGCATGATCTCAGACAAGGGGTTTCCGCCGACTGTCCCGCCGAACCGATGGATAGTGAGGATATGCTGTTCATCCTCTACACCAGTGGCACCACAGGTCAACCCAAGGGCGTTGTTCACACCACAGGTGGGTATAACCTCTACAGCCATATTACCAATAAATGGGCCTTTGATTTACAAGATACCGATGTCTATTGGTGTACGGCCGATGTCGGTTGGATCACCGGACACAGTTATATTGTCTATGGGCCCTTATCCAATGGGGCCACAACCTTAATGTATGAAGGGGCACCGCGTACTTCTAACCCTGGTTGTTTCTGGGATGTGGTGGAAAAATACGGGGTGACGATATTCTATACCGCCCCCACCGCGATTCGGTCGTTTATGAAGATGGGCGAACACCATCCCAAGTCCCGTGATTTATCGTCTCTAAGGCTATTAGGAACCGTTGGAGAACCGATTAACCCGGAAGCTTGGATGTGGTATCAACGGGTAATTGGTAACGGTAACTGCCCCATTGTAGACACTTGGTGGCAAACGGAAACGGGCGGGTTTATGATTACCCCCTTACCTGGTGCAATTCCCACCAAACCCGGTTCGGCAACCTTACCTTTCCCCGGGATTTTAGCGGATGTTGTGGATGCGGAAGGTCAACCCGTAACCGATGACAGTGGTGGTTATTTAGTGGTGCGGTATCCTTGGCCGGGAATGATGCGGACG
>DMPJ01000031.1:4753-5061 GCA_003456035.1 Planktothrix sp. UBA8402 | reverse complement strand
ACAAAATCAGCGCGGCGTGTGCCGATGGGTTCGGGTAGATTTTTGTAATAGATATGCTGTTCTATTTCTCTGGCAAAGGTTAATCCTGCTTGATAAAATTCATAGGCTAGGGCGCGTTGATAAATTACTTCTTGAAAGCCGCTACCTAGAAATTTATGGACTTCAAAGGATGCTCCGATGATTTTTTTGGTAATGTCTTCGTATTTAAAGATCATAATAAAAGATTGAACGCGGATTATAGGGATTACGCTGATTTCACGGATTTTGATAGTCTGTTGCTATCACAAATAACTTAATCTGTGTAATCT
>DMPJ01000031.1:0-4674 GCA_003456035.1 Planktothrix sp. UBA8402 | reverse complement strand
GTGTAATCCCCCTAATCCGTGTTCCCTCTTATTATCCCCATCTCCTCATCACTCAACCCATACAGCCGCGCTACTAATACGGTAGACTGAACAATGATTAATGTAAGCTCCACTTTTGATGACAAATCCTGCTCCCCCTGAAATTAATCCCAATCTTTGGCCGCAATTATTACAACAACTGTTAGACGGCCAATCCCTTGACCTCACCCAAGCCTCACAATTAATGCAGGGATGGCTCTCAGAAACAGTTCCTCCCGTCCTTTCTGGCGCGATGCTGGCAGCGATACAAGCCAAAGGTGTATCAGCTACAGAATTAACCGGAATGGCCTCGGTTTTACAGTCATTTTGTCCCTCAGAAACCTCCGGTCAACCGAATTGGGGTGTGATCTCTCCCTACCGTGTGATTGATACCTGCGGCACCGGGGGCGATGGGGCTTCCACCTTCAATATTTCCACCACAGTTGCCTTTATTGCAGCCACGGCGGGGGTTCCCGTGGCGAAACATGGAAATCGTTCGGCATCGAGTAAAGTTGGCTCTGCGGACGTATTAGAAGCCTTGGGGATTAACTTAAAAGCACCTTCGGAAAAAGTTAAACAGGCTTTATCGGCTGTCGGGATCACATTTTTATTTGCCCCGGGTTGGCATCCCGCCCTCAAAGCCGTAGCCCAACTACGTCAAACCTTGAAAGTCCGAACTGTATTTAATTTATTAGGGCCATTGGTGAATCCCTTATATCCCACCGGGCAAGTTATGGGTGTTTTTGATCCTAAAATGCTCCCGATTATTGCGGTCGCATTAAACCAATTAGGTACGGAAGTTGCGATTGTTTTACATGGACGGGAAAGACTCGATGAAGCGGGATTAGGGGATATCACCGACTTGGCAATTTTATCCCAGGGGGAGGTTAAATCAGCTACTCTCAACCCCCAAGAATTCGGGTTAACTTTCGCCCCCCTAACGGCCCTGAAAGGGGGAGAGGTGGAGGAAAATTCAGAGATTCTAAGAAATTTATTACAGGGAAAAGGCACAAAACCTCAACAAGATGTGGTGGCTCTAAATGGGTCTTTAGCATTACAAGTTGGAGGTGTTATACCAATGGGTGACCATCAGCAAGGAATCCATTTAGCTCAAGAGATTTTACAAAGTGGTGCGGCTTGGTCAAAATTAGAAGAATTGGTTAAATTTCTTAGGGATTAATGTTTCCCCCTAACCTCCCTTGAAAAAAGCGGGTAGAAACCGGGTTTCTTATTGTTACAATCAATTCAGCAAGGAGAGGTTAGTGGGTTGTAAAGCCCTCATCGACCCCTAATAGTGAGGCGTGAACGCCTCTAAGCCCTTCAGGGCTTACTACGTTTTTTCAATTATTCCTACAATTTGAGATACCGCTACAATTGGGGCTGTAATTGCCCTTAATATCCGTTTTCCCAGGGAAACGGGTTGAAATCCGATCCCGATCGCATCCTGAATTTCTGCCTCCGTCCAACCCCCTTCCGGCCCCGTTGCGATGATAATTTTATTTGGTATTTTTCCGGTTTCAATTGATATTAATTCCTGGGTTAAAGATTGATAATTTCCCCTACCTTCACAAATATATTGATGACAAGATTGATTATTTTTTTCTACTCCTAGTTTAAATGAAACCGGATCAAAAATAGTTGGAACTATTTGACGTTCCGATTGTTCCGCCGATTCTGTGGCAATTCTTCGCCACCTTTCTAGCTTTTGAGAACTCGGTTTTAATACCGTTCTTTTACTAATAACTGGGATAAATTGTGTCACCCCTAACTCTGTACAACAGCGCACAATTTCCTCAAATCCATCGGCTTTTGGTAAGGAGACAATTAATATAATTTCAATCGGTAATTCTGTTTGAATTGAGACAATTTCTATTAATTTAGCTTGGGGAGAAGATGCAGGTAAATTAACTAATAATTCTGCTATCCACCACTGACCTTGACCTTCAATAATAATAAAGCGATCGCCCTGTTTCAACCGTAACACCCGACCCAAATAATGCTGTTGTTCAGCCGTTAAATATAGGTGTTGATTTTGCAGTTGTTCCGGGGCGATCGCAATCCGTTGAAGTTGAACCATTGATAAAACCGATTAAATTCTTGGTTAGATACTCTAACCTAAAACTACCCCAGTTCAACCTGACTATTCTACTTTCAGTTTTTCTAAATATTCTTCAATCGCTTGGGTTGCTAACTCAACCACTGGTTTTCCCAAACGTTTAGATTCAGCTTTCAACTGATTATAAACCGAATCGCGAACACTTACCCGATGGCGAATTTTGCTCGGATCAACAGGTGTATCAGAATCAGAATCAGAATCAGAATCGATCATCTCTGGTAGGGTCTGGCTACCTGTAAAAACGGGTGCTTCTTGAGTTTCAATATTCATTGAGGCAGTCGTTGAGTAAGAGGTTATAAACTTGCGAAGCTCGTCAAAGCCAACACGATAGCAAAAATCTCCAAAACTCTCCCCTGGTTTCCGATCCTGTTTAAAATAAACTAAAATCGGAGTCAGAAAGGTTTCAAGATCGTGAATCGACAACCGATCCACAAAAGCTTGGGCTAATCGTGTCTGATTCGGAGAACCCCCTAGCCAAATCTGGTAGGTATCGGGGGCGCTCCCAACAAAGCCTAACTCCGCCATGTAGGGTCTGGCGCAACCATTAGGACATCCGGTCATCCGAATGACAAAATGCTCTGGTTGCAAACCCACATTGTCCAACAATACCCGAATCCGTCCCAATACACTAGGGATGACCCGTTCTGATTCTGCGATCGCTAATCCACAGGTCGGGAACGCCGGGCAAGCCATAGCATAGCGTTCTAGGGGGTCAATTTCGGTTTCGGTTTTGATTCCGTGTTCTTTGAGCAGGGTTTGAATTTTGGGTTGAATTTCGGGGGAAATTTCATACAGAATCACATTTTGACTGGCTGTAACTAACATCGGAATTTCAAACTGTTCTACAATTTGGCGTAAAACTGTTTTGAGGCGGAAGTTTCCTTCATCTTTAATCCGACCACTTTCAATAGAAATTCCCAGGAATAATTGACCATCTCCTTGTTCGTGCCATCCTAAATAATCTTGATAATTCCAAGCGGGTAAAGATTTAAACGGCTTAAAGGATTTGCCCAAATATTCTTCGACTTGTTCACGGAATTTATCCACGCCCCAATCATTAATTAAATATTTCATTCTGGCGTGACGTCGGTTAGTGCGATCGCCATAATCTCGTTGAGTAGCAACAATGGCTTTCACCGCATCATAAATATCTTCTTTATCGACATAGCCAATTTCATCGGCGACCCGGGCAAAGGTTTCTTCTTTATTATGAATCCGTCCTAAACCTCCCCCGGCTAAAATATTAAATCCTTCTAACTCTCCCGCCGCATTTGTAATCACCACTAAACTCAAATCTTGAGTATACAAATCAATGGAATTATCTCCCGGAACTGTGACCGCACATTTAAACTTCCGAGGCAGATAATAAGTGCCATAGATCGGTTCTTCGGAGTCGGGATAATTCGTGCCATTAGTATTCCGAATTCGGGCAGCTTTTACCTCTGGATTTTCTTCGGCGGTAATTACTTTTTCTCCATCCAACCAAATTTCATAATAGGCTCCGGTTTGGGGAGTTAAAAGATCGGCAATATTATTAGCATAAGTCCGGGCATATTCATAATCGTGCCGATTTTTATAAGGTGCGGTCGGTGCCATTACATTGCGGTTAATATCTCCACAAGCTCCTAAAGTTGACCCCATACTATTAACAATAGAAGCCAAAACCGTTTTCAGATTTTTCTTTAAAATCCCGTGTAATTGGAAACCTTGACGAGTGGTAGCCCGAATGGTATGGTTGCCATATTCATCGGATAAACGATCAATCGTTAAATACAGTTGGGGCGGAATAAAACCCCCAGGACTGCGGGTTCGCAGCATCATTCCATAGTCTTTTTCCTGTCCTTTGACCCGATTATCTCGGTTATCCTGTTGGTAGGAACCATGAAACTTGAGAATTTGAATCGCATCATCAGAGAAGTAGTTCAAATCATTCAAAAGTTCTGTGGCGAGGGGTTCTCGCAAGCCATTACTGTGTTCTTTGAGCCCTTCTACTTTTGAAGGTTTATTGACCTTGGGAGGTGTTGTGGATAGAGTCATGAGCGTGTGATACCTATTTCAATAAAAAATCTCTACGGGTTAAGCGTTTTGGTTGTCAGGAACCCACAGTTAAACCCGATTTTTTTCAAACCCCTGTAATTCTGTCGGAATTATCGGTATTGAATTTGATCGTAACATGGGACTAACCATAATTGTCCCGTATTTTGACCAGATTCTGTTTGATTCAGAATCATTATTTAACAGTTTTTGAGAAAACTACTATGCCAGATGCTCTAATGTACGACGAGGATACCTTTTTGGTCTTAGAAACCCATCAACCGGAACAATTTATGAACGTTACGGAACTCAGGGAAAAGCTTAAATCGGTTTTATCAGAATTTCAAGACAATTTACCCCAGGATTTACAACGTTTTACCACTCTTGACACCCAAGCTCAATATTTGTTAAATACAAGTTGTGATCTCAACCTCAGTCCGGGTCAATATTTGCAATGGTACGCTGTTAGATTGGAGAAGTAGGGTGAACTACCCACACTGACTTGG